>NZ_JASCXP010000170.1:0-14469 GCF_030010695.1 Nocardia sp. CC201C | reverse complement strand
TTCTCTTCGTCTCTGCGGCAACACCCCCGCCCAAGAGCGACCGCACGACAACAACACATGGACAAGGCCGAAACCCTCACCCACTCAATACCCCACGACCCGGTCCAACCGCTCCCGCAACAAGTCAGCATGCCCCAAATGCCGCGAGTATTCCTCAATCATGTGCAGATAAATCCACCGCAGCGAAAGATCGCGGCCACTTCGAGGATGCTTCACGGTGTACTCCACCGGCAGCCCCGCAACCGCCTTGTCGCACAACGCGATTTCCTCGCGATAGCGCGCGATGTCCGCCTCCGCGTCCGATGCCGAGATGTCGTCGAAGTCGCCGTCGCGGTTGGTTTCGTCGCAATAGATGTAATCCACCCGCTCCCCCGCTGCGGTCTGCCGGAACCACCCCCGCTCGACCTCGGTCATATGCCGCACGAGGCCGAGCAGCGACATCGAGGAGGGTTCCACGCTGCGGGAGGTGAGCTGAACTGCGCTGAGCCCCTGGCATTTCCACAGCAGCGTGTCGCGGGAGCGGTCCAGGAAGGACTGGAGCATGGTGCGTTCGTCACCAACGAGTGCGAACGATCGGCGATCGACTTCCGGTGCGGTCCATGTCATTCTCGCAATCTAATGCGACCACCGCCCCGACGTGATCACATTCCCCGGGTGAGGAAGTCGATCACCGCGCGTTCGAAGGCGTCCTTGCGCTCGACCTGCACCCAGTGCCCGCAGCGCGAGAAGATCCGCAGGTCGGCATTGGGGAGCTGGCGGGCCGGGAACAGCGCGCCCTCGACCGGCGTGACACGGTCGTCACGTCCCCACAGCATGAGGACCTGGTGCTGAACGCCTTTCAGACGCGCCCACAGCGGCAGCGTTTCGGCCATTCTCGGGTTGTAGAAGGTGGCGTAGGCATCGGCCAGCGCCTTGGTCTGCGCGGGATCGGTGGCCGCCGCCGTGCGGGTGGCGATCAAGTCCTCGGTCAGCACCGCCGGATCGAACACCATGGTCCGCAACCAGTCGATGGCGCGTTCGGCCGTCGGATCGGCGTTGAAGGCCAGCAGCCGGTTGATGCCCTCCGACGGCTCCGGTCCGAGGATGTTCACGCCCACGCCGCCGGGGGCCAGCAACACCAGCTTGTCCACTCGCCCCGGATGTTCCAGCGCGGTCAGCGTCGCGACCCCGCCGCCCATGGAGTTGCCCAGCAGGCTCGCCTTCTCGATGCCCAACTCGTCCAGCAGGGCGATGACGGCGTCCGAGGCGATGCGCAGATAGTTGCGCTCATACACCTCCGGCCGCCCGCTCGCCCCGAAGCCCGGCTGATCCAGGACCAGACAGCGGAAGTGCCGGGACAGCACCTCGAGGTTGGCCCCGAAGTTGGCCCACCCCGACACTCCCGGCCCGGAGCCGTGCAGCAGTACCAGCGGCGCACCGGATCCCGCCTCGTGGTACCGGAGTTCGACACCGTCCACGCTGAACCGGCGCGAGGTGTTCTCGGCGGTGCACGTCATCTACAGCATCCGATCCGTGACCTCGAGCCCCATGGCGCCCTTGCCGAACATGGCCAGGGCACGCTCCACGTCGTTGATGGCGTGCACGCTCCCGGCGTGTGCGTCGCGCCAATGCCGTTCGATGGGGTTGGGGCGGCGGATGGAGTGGCCCCCGGAGTTCTTGAACAGCAGATCGATTGCCTCCAGCGCCCGTTCGGTGCCGCGCACCTGGTCGCGCCGCGCCCGCAACCGCGATTCGAACGGAATCTCCTCGCCCGCTTCGGCATAGCGCAGCTGCTCGCCGATATTGCGCTCCATCTGCAGGATCGCGGCGTCGATCTCCGACGCGGCGCGCGCGATGCGCACGTGCGCGAACGGATCCTCGGCCACCTTCTGGCCGCCGTAGGACAGCCGCACCCGCTCGCGCTGCCGCGCGATATGCGCCTCGTACGCGCCCTGCGCGGCGCCGATGATGGGCGCGGTGATGGTGTTGGAGAACACGCTGCCGAACGAGATCTTGTACAGCGCGGCGGTATTCAGCTCTTGTCCGGGGCCGACCAGATTCGCCTGGTCTTCGGCGCTGTAGGCCCGGTAGGCGGGTACGAACGCCTTGTCGATGACGATGTCGTTGGAGCCGGTGCCCGCCAGCCCCGACACGTCCCAGACGTCCTCGATGACGTAGTCGCTGCGCGGCACCAGCACGGTGAAGTAGTCCATGCCCTGGTCCGAGGGCACCAGCGCGCCCAGGAACACCCACTGCGCGTGGTCGCAGCCGGAGGAGAAGCTCCAGCGGCCGGAGATCTCGTAGCCGCCCTCGACCGCGGTCAGCTTGCCGGTCGGCGCGTACGAGGAGGAGACCAGGGTATCGGGGTTCTCGGCCCACACCTCCTGTTGGGCGCGATCGTCGAACAGGGCCAGCTGCCAGGGATGCGCGCCCAGCACCGATGCCACCCAGGCACTCGACGGGCAGGCGGTGGCGATGGCGCGGATCACCTCGTAGAAGGCCACCGGCGACGCCTCGGCGCCCCCGAACCGCGCGGGCTGCAACATGCGGAACACCCCGGCCGCGGTCAGCTCGGCGATGGTGGCGTCGGGAATCCGCCGCTGCTCCTCGGCCTGCACGGCTCGTTCCCGGATCGCGGGCAGCAGATCCCGGACCCGATCGAGCACCTTGTTCGTCATTGAGCTGTTCCCTCCTGGTCCAGTGATTCCGATTGTCGACGCTATGGCCGCCGTCACGCGGCGATCGGGAAAAGTCCCGGTGATCGGAACCCCCGGCCCGCTCAGCCGACGCGGCGGCCCTCGGCCGGGCGGCGGTCCCGGGGCTATTCGTTGCGGGCGGCGGCGGTGCCCGCGCGGCGGCCGAAGAAGGTGCCGTCGCCCAGGGAGGTGCCGCTGATGTAGCCGAAGCCGTGCAGCCCGTTGGCTACCCGCCCGGCGGCGAAGAGTCCGCCGAGCCGCGTGCCGCCCAGATCCAGGACGTGCCCGTCGAGGTCGGTGTGCAGCCCGCCCAGAGTGAAGACGGAGGCTCCGGTGCCGCGCCGGTCGCCGGATTCGGCGGGTGGGCGCACCCCGGCCTGCACGTCGATGGCGGCCAGGGGCGGAGTGAGCGGGCGCAGCCAGCGGGATGCCTTGTGGAAATCGAGATCCGCTCCCCGCGCGGCGAATTCGTTGTACCGGCGCACCGTGTCGACCAGCGCGCCGTCCGGGAGCCCGGTCAGCCGCTCCAGTTCCTCGGGTGTCTCGCCGACGTGGGTCGGCCGCACCCCCACCGCTGCGGTTCGGGCACCGCCTCGAATCCTTCCTCGTCCACGATCACCCAGACGGCCGTGTCACCACCGGCCCAGGCGCCGCCCATGTTCTGCCGGAACAGCGCCGCCTGCCCGATGCGCCCGGGATAGGTGTCCTCGTTCACAAACCGCTGCCCACGGGCGTTGACCACCATGCCACGCGCCGCGAGTCCCGGTATCAGCGATATGCCGACCTGCCCCGCACCCATGTGCCGCACGCCCGCCCCGAGCGCCTGCGCCATGAGAATGCCGCTGCCGTCATCGGTTCCGGCGCTGACCTTGGTGTGGCCCAGCAGATGTGGCGCGTGCGCGGCCAGCATGGCGTCGTTGTCGACGAATCCGCCGGTGGTGAGGATGACGCCGCGTCGGGCGCGGATGGCGATCTCCCTGCCGTATCGCCGGGCGACCACCCCGATCACCGTCCGATCCTCGGCGATAACGAGATTGGTGACGTAGGTATCGAAAAGAGTTCCGGCCCCGGCTGTTTCGGCGGCCTCGGTGAGGCATTCCATGAGCAGCCTGCCGCCGAAGTCGTGCGCTGCGGGCCGGTGTCCGCGCGGTGCCGGCCGCGCCGATTCCGTGAACGGCCAACTGTTCTCGCCCAGCCACATCAGCCCGTCGTCGGTCGGCGGCACCCAGGTCGGGGCGTCCCACAGACTCGGGGTGAACGGGACGCCGCGGTCGACCAGCCAGTGGAAGTGCTCGACGCTGCCCGCGCAGTACTCGGCGATCTTGGCCGGGTCCGCGCTCGGCCCCAGTGCCACGGTCAGGAACGCCGCCATCTCCTCCGGGGTGTCGTCGAATCCGCACGCCCGCTGTACGGGGGTGCCGCCGCCGAGGTAGATCTCGCCGCCCGACAGCGCGGACGCGCCACCCGCTCCGCCCGCCCGGTCCACCACCAGCACGCGCGCCCCGGCCCGTGCCGCCTCGAACGCCGCCGCGGCACCGGCGGCACCGTATCCGACCACCAGCACATCGGTGTCGATGTCGAACTCGTCGACCTCGGTCACCGCCCGCGTTGTCACAGCTTTCCGCACCGTCATGGCTACGACGGTCCCCGCGCCGTGGGAAGGGCATAGCGGCGCATCTTGCTCAATGACTCTCCGATCCCGTTGATCGGGACTGGGAACCGTGGCCGGTCGGCACAGTGGCGATGGTGTGTGAACGGCGTCACGTGTGGTTGGGACGCCTCACGAGGAGGAGAGTCGATGCGGATTCTGGTCACCGGAGTCACCGAACCGAGTGGTCGTGCCGTGGCGCGCATGCTGGTGGCGGCGGGCCACGAGGTGGTCGGCCTGGACCGGCGGCGGCACCGCTACGTGGACCCGCGGGTCACGGTGACCGTCGGCGACCTGTCGGACGCGCGGGTGTGCGCCGACGCCGTGGCCGGGGCGGATGCGGTGGTGCATCTGGCCGGAGGCGCGGTCGCCGGGCTGCTGTCCGCCGTTCGCGATGCCGGGGCACGCATCGTGGTGCCCGTCGCGGCGGGCCTCGATCAGACGGTGGAGCGCACGATCACCGACAGTGGTGCGGACGCGCTCATCGTGCGCATCCCGGTGGTCACCGGCCGCCGGGTGGACCGAACCAGTTGGCGCGCCTTGGAAACCCTCGCGGGCGCGCGCGGAGATCACGCGCTGCAGGTGCTGCACTACGACGATCTGGAACGCTTCCTGGTGCTCGCGGCCGTCTCCCAGCGCGGTGGCGTGGTCGGATTGGCCGCTCCCGGTGAGGTTTCCGGCGACGACGTGCGCCGCGTACTGAAGGAGTCCGGCGTACGGTATTCGGCCTGGCTGCCGCGCTCGTCCACCCGGCGCGCCCCGGTGGACACCACCGCCGCCCGGGACGAATGGCAGGTCTGCTACGGCTGGACCGCCCGGGAGGTGGTGGCCGATGTGGCGCGCGGCCTGCACGGTCGCAAGGCCGACGGCACCGGATTCCGGACCCGGCGCGGGGCCATTCCACTGCCGAGTCACGTGGTGCCGCAGTCCGCCCCGACCTCGGACGGCCATCCGCTGGTCTCCGCCGCCCCCGAGGGTTATCAGGGCGAGTTCGACGATCTCGTCGACGAGCGTATCCCGGTGCACACCGCCACCAATACCTCCGAGGCGCTGCCCGGTCCGCTGACGCCGCTCACCATCGACCTGCAGGCCGGTGCCATCCGGCTGGGCAACGAGGCCATGGGCCGGATGATCGCGCTGGAGGGAATCGCGTTGGAGCACTGGGTGTCCCGGGTGACCAGTGTGCTCGGCCATCACATGTACATCAATCCCTCGATCGGTGTGTTCACCGCCGAGAACATGCCCGGGTGGGACGAGGAGAGCATCCGCAAGGACGTCTACGGCGCGATCGGCGATATGGAGCTGCATCCGCTGGGCCGTCCCCCGATGGCGGGCGGTCGCCTCGGCACCCTGAAGGCCACCGGTCGGGTGGCGGCCACCGCCCTCGGCTATCGCCGCACCGCCGAGCACATCAATGCCGCATCGCATACCGAATCGCTGTCCCGCGAGGAAATTTCGGAGCTCACCGACGAGCAGTTGCACGCCCGCGCCCTGCTGTGGCGCGATCGCCTGAATCAGGCGTGGCAGGCAGCCGCCATCGGCGTCATGATGACCGGCGCGGCCACCGCCGTGCACAAGGGCGAGGTGAAGATCGACCTGGACCGGCTGGAGTCGGCCAAACCCATGCTGGCGGTGGAGCGGCTGGCGGCGCTGTGCCGCCGCGACGCCGGACTGCACGAGGTGGCGCGCGCCGGCGATGTGGCGGCCGCCCGGGAGAAGTCGCCGGAATTCGCGGCGGCGCTGGACGAGGAACTCGGCAGGGTGGGCCATCGCGGCCCGGGAGAATGCGAACTGCTCAACCCGACCTTCGGCGACCGTCCCGAACTGCTGGTCGCCGCCGCCGCGCGCGCCGCGGAAATGCCTGCCCCGCAGCGGGAGCCGGTACCCGCTCCGACCACCCGCACCGCCCGGATGGCGGTCGGCGCGACCGTCTACCGGGAACGCGCCCGCGACGCCGTCGTGCGGATCACCAACAATCTGCGCATGGCCACCCGGGAGCGCGCCGCGCGCCTGGTGGCCAGCGGCAAGCTCACCGAGCCGGAGGATTCGGCGTTCCTGACCCTGGACGAGATCCTCTGGGCCCCGGCCGATCTGAAGGAACGGGTGGCGCGCCGCCGGGAGGAGCGCGGCCGGTTGCGGGCCATCCGCATGCCCGACCTGGTGAACGGCCATTGGATTCCGGAGGAGATCGAGGGCGCGATCGCCGTCGGCGACACCCTCACCGGGCTGGGCGTGAGTCCCGGCGTGGTGGAGGGCACCGTCAAGCGCGTGCTGTCCCTCGACGACGATATCGAGCCCGGGGACATTCTGGTCGCCGCCGTGACCGATACCGGCCACACGGCCATGTTCGGCTATGCCGGGGCCGTGGTCACCGATATCGGCGGCGCGGCCTCCCATGCCGCCATCGTGGCCCGGGAGTTCGGCGTGCCCTGCGTGGTGGACACCAAGACCGCCAGCACCGGCCTGTCCGACGGACAGCGCGTGCGGGTGGACGGCGCGGCCGGAACGGTGACCCTGCTGGCCGACGCCGACTAGCCACCGTGCGCGGGCAGGCGCCTCCTGCCCCACACCCCCGTACGATCCCCCTCGATAGCGGAAAGCACACCGGTCGCGAACGCGACGGGTGCAATCTGGATATATGCGCGCACCCGGGAGCACAGATATCGAGGCGGCGCGATGACGATCGTCGCCGGAGTGGACAGTTCCACGCAGTCCTGCAAGCTGGTCGTGTGTGACGCCGACACCGGAACCGTGGTGCGGCAGCGCCAGATTCCGCATCCGGACGGTACCGAGGTGCCGCCCGCGACCTGGTGGGAGGCGCTGCGCGCGGCGTCGGAGCAGATGATGCGCGAGGTGGCGGCCATTTCGGTGGCCGGACAGCAGCACGGCCTCGTGGTGTTGGACGCGGCCGGGTATCCGGTGCGGGACGCCCTGCTGTGGAACGACACCCGTTCCGCGGAGGCGGCCGCGCAGCTGGTCGGCGAGCTGGGCGGGCCGCAGGCGTGGGCCGACGCGGTGGGCAGTGTGCCGCTGGCCGCGCATACGGTCGCGAAACTGCGCTGGTTCGCCGACCACGAGCCCGAACTCGCCGACCGCACCTCGAAAGTGCTGCTCCCGCATGACTATCTGACCTGGCTGCTGCGCGGCGGCGACGCCGACACCGAGCCGACCACCGATCGCGGGGACGCCTCGGGCACCGGCTACTGGTCACCGGCCGCGGGACGCTACCGCCGCGATCTGCTGTCGCTGGCCTTCCGCGGGCGCACCCCGGAGCTGCCCCGGGTGCTGGCCCCGGCCGAGATCGCCGGGCACACCCCCGGTGGCCGGGTGGTGGCGGCGGGTACCGGCGACAATGCGGCCGCCGCACTGGGTTTGGGCATCGAGGAGGGGGATGTGGTGGTGTCGCTGGGCAGCAGTGGCACCGTCTTCTCCCGGTCGCCGCGGCCCAGCGCCGACGCCAGCGGGGCGGTGAACGGTTTCGCCGACGCCACCGGCGCGTTCCTGCCGCTGGTGTGCACGCTCAACGCCGCCCGCGTCCTGGATTCCACCGCCACCCTGCTGGGCACCGATATCTCCGGGCTGGAGGTGCTGGCGGCCCAATCCCCGCCCGGCGCGGACGGTCTCACCCTGCTGCCCTATCTCGCCGGTGAACGCACCCCGAATCTGCCGCACGCGGCGGGCAGCCTGCACGGCCTGCGCCCGCACACCATGCGACCGCACCACCTGGCGCGGGCCGCCATCGAGGGCATGCTCTGCAATATCGCCGACGCCCTGGACCGACTGCCCACCGTGCCCCGCCGCATCCTGCTCATCGGCGGCGCGGCGCGCTCGCGGCTCATCGCCCACACCGCGGCGGCGATCTTCCACGCCACGGTGACCGTGCCCGAACCCGGGGAGTACGTGGCCCGGGGCGCGGCCCGCCAGGCGGCGTTGGCCTTGCGCGGCGGAGCCGGGCCGCCCGCGTGGCCGAGTCCGCCCGCCACCGAGTTCCCGCCGCCCGCCCGGAGATTCGGCGATGCCGTCCGGCAGCGCTACGCCGAGGTGCGGGATATGTACTACCCGCCCGCGTGACCGGGACGGTGGCACGCTCCGGTCAGGGACCGCACTCGCCGTCCGGCATCAGCAGCGGGGCCAGTGAGACGCCGCCCTGCGCCCACCCCGCGCTGGTCACCCACAGCTCGCCGTCGTCGACCACCTCGGCCGCGTGGGCACGGATCCGGCCCACCCGGTCGCTGGGGCGGAAGTGGAATGGCCCCTCGCCGCGGAACACCTCGGTGCCCACGTATTCCGGGCGGGGGCCGATGAACAGATACCAGATCCCGTTGTGCCGCAATACGAACGGTGATTCGGTGTTGCCGCCCTCGGTGCCGGTGAGCGGGTCGGCGTAGGCGATGCGGCGCGGGCCCCAGTGCACGAGATCGGGGCTGACGCGGTAGGCGACCACGTGGTGACCGCCCTCGGGATCGCTGGTGGCGCAGTAGTACATCACCCACAGGCCGCGAATGCGCAGCACCATAGGGTCGCGGGCGTCGTAGCCGTCGTGGAACAGCGGCCCGTCCGGGTGCCGGGTCCAGTGGAACAGGTCCGGGGAGGTCGCCAGGTTGATGGCGGTGGCGGTGCGGTCGGGTCCCCCGCCCGAGTAGAACATCCAGTACCGGTCGTCGGCGTAGACGACATGCGGGGCCCACAGGTGTGTCTCACCGTAGTCGGGGTCCACCAGCAGGGCCGGGTCCCGGGTGATCCACGGTCCGTGCAGCGATCGCGCGGTGGCGTGGGCGAAAACGGTCTCGTCGAACGGTGCGGCGGGTTCGGGATGGGTGATGCCGAACAGGTGCCAGCCGCCCGCGGTGTCCCGAATGATGGTGTGGTCGTTGATGTACCACTGTTCCGACAGTCCCTCGCTCGGGTCGTAGACGCGGGTGAAAGCACCCGCGGACACCTCGATGGCAGCTCCGCGCATCTCCTCAGTGTGACCGCCCCGCGCCCGCTGTCACCACGATCCGCGAATGATCGTGGCTACGATCGAGTTCGTGCGGTCAGGATCGCGGTTCTCCGGTGTGCTCGCCTTCGTCCTGCTACTGGCGGTGGCGGCCGCGGTGGCGTGGGAACAACAGCCGCGCGGCTATCGCGACGCCGCCGCGCCCGTCGAGGTGTTCAGCGCCGAGCGGGCGCTGCGGACCGTCGAGGCCATCGCGTCGCGACCGCATCCCATCGGCAGTGCCGAACACGACCGCGTGCGTGACCAGCTGGTGGCGCAGCTGCGGGAACTCGGCTTGGAGACCGAGGTCCAGGAGGGGATCGGGCAGTGGCCCCGGGCGTTCCAGCGCGAGGGATTCGGCATGGGGCGCACCGCCAATATCGTGGCGCGCATGCCCGGCACGGCCGCGACGGGCACGGTGTACCTTGCGGCGCATTACGATTCGGTGCCCTCCGGCCCGGGTGCGAATGACGACGGAGTGGGTGTGGCGGCCATTCTGGAGGCGGTGCGCGCCCTGCGCGCGGGTGAGAACTCGCTGCGCAACGACCTGGTCGTGCTGCTCACCGACGGCGAGGAGATGGGCCTGCTCGGCGCGGAGGCATACGTGGCGGCGGGTCTGGACGGCAGCCGCCCCGGCGTGGTGGTCAATCACGAGGCGCGCGGCGCGGCCGGACCGGTGCTGCTGTGGCGGATCACCCATCCCGACGGCCACCTCATCGACGCCGTCGCCGACGCGCCGTACCCGAACACCGACTCCCTCTCGACCGCCCTGGGCGGCGCCCAGACCACCAGCAATACCGATTTCGTCGCGTTGGAGACGGGCGGCCTGCACGTCCTGGACTGGGCGTTCGCCGGGAGCAGCGCCTACTACCACAACCGGCTCGACGATCCGGCGCACGTCCACCTGCCGACGGTGCAGCAGATGGGTGAGAACACCCTCGCCCTGGCCCGTGACTACGGCAACACCGATCTCGCGACGCTGGACACCGGTGTCGATCGCGCCTATTTCCAGCTGCCGTTCGGCGTGCTCGTCGTCCTCCCGGTGTGGGTGATCATCGCGCTGACGGTGCTGACCGTGCTGCTGGCCGCCTGGGCGGTCTGGCAGGCGCGGCGCCACGGGGAGACGCGGGCGCGCACGATCCTGCTGGCCGGGCTCACCTTCCTGCTCGCCGCACCGGTCGGCATGGGCGCGGTGTGGGCGCTGTGGGAACTGCTGCGCGTGATCCGGCCCGAGTACGCCGCCCTCGGTCCGGTCGATCCGTATCGGCCGGAGAGCTATTACGCGGCGGTGCTGACGCTGCTGGTCGCGGTGCTGGCGGCGTGGTGGGCGCTGGCGCGGCGGCTGTTCGACACCACCGCGGCCGCGCTCGGCCTGCTCGGCGCGGTGACGCTGGTCGGGGTGGTGTGCGCGGTGCTGGTTCCGGCCGGGGCGCAAATTCTGATCGTGCCGACCGGTGCGGCGGCGACGGGCGTGGCCCTCACCTTCCTGGTGCCGCAGCGCTGGAAGCTGCTGGCGCTCACCGTCTTCCTGCTGCCCACCGCGGTCTTCCTCGGCGGGGTGACGTGGCCGGTGCTGCAAACCGGGCTCGCGGGCGCGCCCTTCCTGGTGGCCCCGCCGGTGCTGCTGCTCGGCGGACTGCTGACGGTGACGCTGGTGCGGGTCTGGCCGCCGCGGCACGGCTGGCTGATTCCCACGGCGGCGCTCGCGCTCACCGTCGCCCTGGCGGCGCTGGGGTTGTCCGTGGACCGCTTCGACGACGAGCACCCGATGCCCACCCAGCTGATCTACGCGCTGGACGCGGATTCCGGCGAGGCGCGCTGGCTGTCCCCGCGCGAACCGGATGCCTGGAACGACGCCTATCTCGACGATGCCGCGCCCGCCGGACCGTTCGCGACCCTGTGGCCCAAGGCGGTCGCGAGTGGATCCGCTCCGGCCCAGGCGCTGTCGGCTCCCGTGGCCGAGATCCTCTCCGACACCACCGATGCCGGACAGCGCACCGTGCGACTGCGTCTCCGGTCGACCCGCGACGCGCTGCGCCTGGATCTGCACTACGACACCGAGATCCGCGCGCTGCGGGTGGCCGGACGCGCGGTGACGCCCGCTCCGGCCTCCGGTTTCCAGTTCTGGGCTCCCCCGGCCGACGGCCTCGAGGTCGAGGTGGTGGCGCCGGCGGGACCGCTGTCGCTGCGCGTGCTCGACCACACCTGGCTCACCGATACCGGCCTGACGGCCTTCCCGGACCCGCCGCGCGATATCTACCTGCGGCAGAACAGTCTGGCCGCGGTCTTCACCACCGTGCGGGGGCTGTAGCCGCCCGCCAGGGGAACCGGCTGCGCGGACGGTGAGCCGGGACACCGCCTGCTCGGTGGTCGATCAAGAACCCAGCGGTCGATCAAGAACCCAGCGGTCGGTCAGGAACCCAGCGGTCGACTAGGACAGAACCTGACCTATATCCGCGTCAGGATGGTCGTATGACAACCGAACTCTCGCTGCGCCGGTTGAACCGCGCCCTGCTCCAGCGTCAACTGCTGGCGGAGCGGGTGGACATGTCCGCGGCCGACCTGATCCGGCACCTGGTCGCCGTGCAGGGACAGGAGCCGAACTGGCCCTACGTGGGACTGTGGACCCGGCTCACCCGATTCCGGCCCGACGACCTCACCACGCTCTTGCGGGACCGGACGGTGGTGCGCTCCACCATGATTCGACGCACCGTCCATCTCACCACCGCATCGGACCACCGCTGGTTGCAGCCGACGGTCGCGCCCATGGTGGAGTCGATCCTCGGGGCGGCCTACTTCCGCGAGGCCATGACGGCGGTGGACCCCGTCGAGCTGGCAGCAGCCGGGCGGGAACTGCTGACCGGCCGTACGGTGCCCCGCCGCGATCTGGGACGCCAACTGGCGCAACGGTTCACGACACCGCATCCGGGCCGCCTGGCGCAGGCGCTCGGGGCGGTGCTGCCGCTCATCCACGACGCCGAGGCCGGTGCGTGGGGCGGATGGCGCAATCGCCGGGTCGCGGTCGCTCTGGCCGAGGAGTGGCTGGGCGCACCGCTGGCGGCCGGACCCCGGCCGGACACCCTGGTGCTGCGCTATCTGGCGGCCTTCGGCCCCGCCAGCGTCGCCGATATCCAGGCGTGGTCGGGCCTCACCCGGCTGGCCGAGGTGGTCGCCCGGCTGCGTCCGGAGCTGCGGGTGTTCCGCGACGACACCGGGCGCGAACTGTTCGATGTGCCCGACGCGCCGCTGGCCGATCCGGACACGCCGGCGCCGGTGCGCCTGTTGCCCGCTTTCGACAACGCCCTGCTCGGGCATCGCGACCGCCGCCGGATGATCAGCGACGCCGACCGCGCGCGCATCGCCGCCGAGGCGTCCGCCGGGGTGCCCATGTACCTGGTCGACGGATTCGTGCACGGCCGCTGGTCATTGGACGGCGCAACCGTCCGAATCATCCCGTGGCATCCGCTCTCGGCCGCCGACGAGGCCGCCGTATGTGCCGAGGCGACGCGGCTGATAACCCTGATCGCCCCGGGTGAGGACGGGAAGGTCGTCGTCGAGCGGCCCTGAGCCGGGCGGTCGGTGCGCCTCGATCAGCGTGCGGCCCAAGCGTTTCGCGCGCCGCGCGGCGTGCTCGTCGCCCTCCGCGGCGGCGATGATCGAGCCTTTCATGAGGAGGTGGAAGGTGCGTGCGAAGTCGTCCGGGTCGGTCAGCCCGGCCTGTTCGGCGCGGCCGCGGACGATATCGCGGATGGTGCCGAGATGTTCGATCCCGGCCCGGCCGATGGGGTGGTCCGCGCCCATCTCCAGGAGCACGTTGATGAAGGTGCACGCGTCGAAATCGCGCGAGGCGAACCATTCCTCGAAGACATCGAAGATGGCGAGCAACTGCTGCACCGGTGTCGAACCGCGGGTGCGGGACTGTTCCTCCACCAGTGCGAAGGTCCACAGCTCCTCACGCCGCCGCAGAACGGCGAGCACCAATTCGTCCTTGGTCGGGAAGTATTCCGCGAGCGCGCCCGGGGCAACGCCCGCGCGCACCACCACTTCATCGGTATCGACATCGCGAACGCCGCGCCGCGTGAACAATTCGTACGCGGCGGCGACAATTCGTTCCCGGACTCCGACAACCGCGTGCCTGCTGGCTGTCATACCTCGAGCATACGGCGACGCGGGACCGTCCGGCGACGGGTCGGCCCGATGGAATTACGGCGGCGGCACCACCAGCGTGTCCCGCAGTCGATCGAGCTCGGGCACCGAAAGCCCGTTGGCCAGCAACCATTTCGCCGCGCCTCCGTATTCGCTGCGCGTCAGCGCCAGGAAGCGGAGCATCACATCCGGCTCGACGGCGAGGATACCGGTGTGCACCGGCGGCAGTCCCGTGTAGGACGGCAGCGCGTCGAGGCGGTCGCGCACCCTGGCCATGCGTTCGTTGGTGAGCGCGTAGTCGTGGGCGATGGCCTCGGGCGTCACACCGACGGCGTCGAGCAGCACCGCCGCCAGCACCCCGGTGCGGTCCTTGCCCGCCGCGCAGTGGAACAGCAGCGCCCGCCGGTCCGCGTCGATGAGCAGGCGTACGGTCTCGACAATGTGCTCCGCGCTGCCGCGCAGCAGTTGCCCGTACAGTTCCACCAGATCCACCCGGGTCTTGTCGGGTACCAGATCCCGTGCGGCCAGCGAGGATCGCGGCGATTTTCGGATGGGCAGATTGGCGATGGTGACGGCGGCCGTGGCGATCGGCCCGTAGCCCTCCCGCTCCACCTCGTCGGGCAGGCGCAGGTCGACGACCGTGCGCAAGCCCAGCTCGCCGAGCAGCAACGCGATATCGGCGGCGGTGGCCTGCTGGAGGGTGCTGGATCGGTAGAGCACACCGAAACGCGTTGTGCCACCGCCGATGACGGGGAGTCCGCCCAGATCCCGCAGGTTGTCGATCTGGGCGGACTCCACCCACCGCCGCCCGGTGTCGAGGGGGCGCGCGGAGACGCCGGGGGCGGAGTTCTCGTGGTGTGCCGGACCGGTCACTGGCGTGTCAGTGGGCACGACCGGCCGCCGCCTCCTCGGCGCGGTTGCGGCCGCACAGTCCGATCAGGTCCTCGTGCAGTTCGAACCACACGGTGTGGTAGCTGTCCATGATCGGGCGGGCCACCCAGGCGTGGTCCCCGGCGGCGATG
>NZ_JASCXP010000169.1:0-14521 GCF_030010695.1 Nocardia sp. CC201C | reverse complement strand
CCGCGTGACAGATCGAGGCCCACCGGATGCGCGCCGTGCGCGGCCAGCCAGCGCGAGCACGGTGCGGACCCGCAGCCGATCTCCAGCACGCGCTTGCCGGTGATGTCGCCGAGCAGCCGCCAGTCACCCTCGTGCAGCCCCTCCGGACACCACACGAACTCCCCGGTCGGCGAGTCCACGCCGAGGAAGTCCGCGTGGGTATCGTGATACTGTCCGGCATCGGCGTCCCACCAGCGGCGGCTGGCGCGCTGGCTCGCCGCCGAGTCGATCTTGGCGCGGGTCACCCCCATGGTCCCGAGCAGGGCATTGGCCTCGGCGTGGCGGGCATCGTCGGGCAGCACGCGATGATCTTCGGACATGGCAGCACCCTATCGACCCGCGCGGGTAGACCCGTGTTTGCTTGGTGCAACTGACGTCGCGTACGCTGTTTTCCGCGAGTGTCTACTGTACTCGGATCGCAGGACCCGGGTATCGGCGGAGATTCGTGCTGTGAGTCCGCATGCTTTGAGTGCAGCGTTGTGCTCCGCCACAGCGACGCGCTGTGGCATGAGCCAACGTTAGTTCCATCGCTGTGTGTTCGCAGCAATACCGAAAGCCCACATGTCCACTACCGACCACAATCCGTCCGGAGCCTCCCAACACATGCCCACCACTGTCACCTCGCCGCAGGTAGCCGTCAACGACATCGGCTCTGCCGAGGACTTCCTCGCCGCTATCGACAAGACGATCAAGTACTTCAACGACGGCGATATCGTCGAAGGCACCATCGTCAAGGTCGACCGCGACGAGGTCCTTCTCGACATCGGTTACAAGACCGAAGGCGTCATCCCTTCCCGCGAACTGTCCATCAAGCACGATGTCGACCCGGCCGAGGTCGTTTCCGTGGGCGATGAGGTCGAGGCCCTCGTTCTCACCAAGGAGGACAAGGAAGGCCGCCTGATCCTGTCGAAGAAGCGTGCTCAGTACGAGCGGGCTTGGGGCACGATCGAAGAGCTCAAGGAGCGTGACGAGGCCGTCAAGGGCACCGTCATCGAGGTCGTCAAGGGCGGCCTGATCCTGGACATCGGTCTGCGCGGCTTCCTCCCGGCGTCGCTGGTCGAGATGCGCCGTGTCCGCGACCTCCAGCCGTACGTCGGCAAGGAGATCGAGGCCAAGATCATCGAGCTCGACAAGAACCGCAACAACGTGGTGCTGTCCCGTCGCGCCTGGCTGGAGCAGACCCAGTCCGAGGTCCGCTCCGAGTTCCTGCACCAGCTGCAGAAGGGTCAGGTCCGCAAGGGCGTCGTGTCCTCCATCGTCAACTTCGGTGCCTTCGTGGACCTGGGTGGCGTGGACGGTCTGGTGCACGTCTCCGAGCTGTCCTGGAAGCACATCGACCACCCGTCCGAGGTCGTCGAGGTCGGCAACGAGGTCACCGTCGAGGTGCTCGACGTGGACCTGGACCGCGAGCGTGTCTCCCTGTCGCTCAAGGCGACCCAGGAAGATCCGTGGCGTCAGTTCGCCCGCACCCACGCCATCGGCCAGATCGTGCCCGGCAAGGTCACCAAGCTGGTGCCGTTCGGCGCGTTCGTCCGCGTCGAAGAGGGCATCGAGGGCCTGGTGCACATCTCCGAGCTGGCCGAGCGCCACGTCGAGGTGCCGGACCAGGTCGTGGCCGTCGGCGACGACGCCATGGTCAAGGTCATCGACATCGACCTCGAGCGTCGCCGCATCTCGCTGTCGCTGAAGCAGGCCAACGAGGACTACTCCGCCGAGTTCGACCCGTCGAAGTACGGCATGGCCGACAGCTACGACGAGCAGGGCAACTACATCTTCCCCGAGGGCTTCGACCCCGAGACCAACGAATGGCTCGAGGGCTACGACAAGCAGCGCGAGGAGTGGGAGTCCCGCTACGCCGAGGCGGAGCGTCGCCACAAGATGCACACCGCTCAGATGGAGAAGATGGCCGCCGACGCCGCCGCCGAGGCCGCCAACGGTGGTTCGTCCAACTACTCCTCCGAGAGCGGCGCGCAGGCCGCGCAGACCAACGAGTCCGCCGGTGGCTCGCTGGCGAGCGATGCCCAGCTGGCCGCGCTGCGCGAGAAGCTGTCGGGCAACGCCTGATTCACCCCTGATGGTGTGAGCTGAGCTCAATGTCCCCCGGGTCCTGACGGACCCGGGGGACATTTTGCGTATTGAGGGCGGGCTGAGGATCTGGTGGTGCGTCGCGCTACTCCGCGCATTCGCGTTGTGGGGCGTCCGGCTATTCCGCAATCCAGCACCCACCTGCGGTAGTCTGGTAGTAGTCTTGCGGAATGGCGATAGCGTAGTACTTCGGGCTGGCAGTGATGCTGGCCAGAGCGGGGTATCGACCCCGACGATGTGTTCGACATTGTCGGCGCGTGGCTGGGTGGTGCGCGCCGGGTGCTGTGGGCACGTACCGACGCCGGTGAGCCGATGGCGATCTGGGGCCGAATTGTCGGTTCGGATTTCCATATATGCGGCGCGAATCGCCTCATCGGCGATCAGGTCGTGGAGTTCGAGAAATGGGAGGCAACCCGATATGACTGAACCGAACTACCCCACCACGGCCGAGGAAATGGTCGCGGTCGCGAACGAACTCGTCCATACCGACGAAGAGGTGGAATCGGCCGACCTACCGGTTACGCTCGGACAGGACACCGCAGCCGACCTCGTACCGCGGTCGATCAAGATCCCTGCGGAGCTGGATCGCCGCGCAACGCAGCGGGCGTTGCGCCTCGGGCTGTCGAAGTCGGCCTATATCCGGTCATTGATCGAGCGCGATCTGTTCGACTCCGCCGATCACGACCGGCCGGTGTCGGTCCTCGCCTCCGAGCTGGAACGGATTGCGGCGGAACTGAAGCGCACCGCTTAGCCACGGGCCGGTCGGCTCAGCTGGCGGTGGCGGGCACCCAGTGCGCGGCGGCCTCGGCGGAACGCTTGCGCATGGCCGCGAAGCTGTGGCGGGCGGGGCTGATCAGCATGGTCAGCCACGAACGGCGATGCTCGGCGAGAGCGGCTGCGACGGCGGGGATCTCGATGCAATGCACTGTGCCCGCCAGGCCCAGACGGTGGCGACCCGTCTGGATGTTTTTGGTGCCCACTGAACTTCCTTTGCTTGCGTGTAACCGGCCGGGTATCGCCTGCGGCGAACCTTAGCGGAACAAAAGTGTGCCGTATCGGATTTTCCGTGACATTCTCCCCGGCGTGTCGGAATGTTGCCGACGGGGGGTCGGGATTGATGGAAAATAGTTGCGGGCCGGTCTCGTAATTATCACGGAATGGGAAAACTCGGCGCGGGGAAGTGGAATTGCCGGTCCCCGTGGGTAATCCCCCTTTTCGGCTGGTAAGGCCCGCTGCGCGCCGATTGCGCGCCGGATGCGAGACTGGTCGAATGTTGCGAATCGGTCTCACCGGAGGCATGGGAGCGGGCAAGTCCACGGTGGCGCGCAGCCTCGTCGCACGGGGCGCGGTGCTGGTGGACAGCGATGTGATCGCCCGGGAGGTGGTAGCGCCGGGCACCGAGGGGCTGGCGGCCCTCGTGGACGCCTTCGGTTCCGATATCCTCGCCGCCGACGGCAGTCTGGACCGTCCGGCCTTGGCGGCCAAGGCATTCGCCAGCGATACGGCGCGGACCACGCTCAATTCCATCACCCATCCGCTGGTGGGTCGCCGCACCGCCGAACTGATCGCCGCCGCACCGGCGGACGCCATTGTGGTGCAGGATATTCCGCTACTCGTGGAAAACGGTCTGGCACCGTTCATGAATCTGGTGCTGATCGTGGACGCGGCCGAGGAGACCCGGGTGCACCGACTGGTGGAGTTCCGCGGGGTGGACGAGGCCGATGCGCGAGCCCGCATCGCCGCTCAGGCCACCGACGAGCAGCGTCGGGCCACCGCCGATGTGCTGCTGGACAACAATGGCGCGGAGGATGCCGTGATCGCCGCGGTGCACCGGCTCTGGGAGGAGCGACTGCTGCCCTTCGAGCGCAATCTGCGCACCCGGACGCCGGCGCTTCCAGTGGATCCGCCTGTGGTGGAGGCGAATCCGGAGTGGGGGGCGCAGGCGCGGCGCATCATCGCCCGCCTCGCCGTCGCCTGCGCCGCCGACGCCTCGGCCATCGACCACATCGGCCCGACCGCCGTGCCCGGCAAGCCCGCCGAGGACGTCATCGACATCCGGATCACGGTGGCAGGCCCGGCGGTGGCCGATGGGCTGCGGGATCGCCTGGCGGATATCGGTTTTCCCGTCGTCAGCGCGGCTCAGGTAGCGGAAGGTGAACGGCTGCACGCGAATGCGGATCCGGGCCGCCCGGCGCGGGTGCTGATCTCGGCCGCGGACTGAATCGGACGGCCCGGCTGCCGGCCGCGGCGTCGGCGGCCGGATGCGGCTCCGGCCGGCCCGGCCGAGTCGTCCGGTGCCACAGCCAGCTGAGGGGATGGCAGCGAGCCGAAGGGGTTACAGCCAGCTGAGCTTGATGCCCTGTGTACCCAGCCAGGCTTCGAAATCATGGCCGTGCCGGGCGATTCCGTCGATGGTCGACGTGGCGATCTCGACGGCCCGCTGCGCCCGATCCAGGTCCAGATAGCCGGCCGCGTGGGCGGCGAGCAGTTCGTCCACGTCGAGCAGTTCCACCTCGCGTCCGGTGCGCACCACCAGATCGAGGTAGTGGTCCACCGACTTCCACTTCGTCGGCTCCACCTGACTGAATTCGCCGATGTCCACGTAGTAGTCCTGATCGCGCAGATGGGCCGGGGTGAAGTGGAACACCGTGGCGCGCAGGGACAGCTTCGGCAGCAGCCAGGATTCGATGTAGTGGAATTCGGGATGGTCGGAGGTACGGGCCATGTACAGCCCCCAGGGCTCCACGTGGTAACGCTCGACGCTCCGCACGAAGCCTTTGGGGTCGATATTGGTGAGTTCGTCGACGT
This sequence comes from Nocardia sp. CC201C, assembly GCF_030010695.1. Lineage (NCBI taxonomy): Bacteria > Bacillati > Actinomycetota > Actinomycetes > Mycobacteriales > Nocardiaceae > Nocardia > Nocardia sp. CC201C. Next base: position 9,589 of record NZ_JASCXP010000169.1, on the reverse strand, counting down.
TGAAGTACTCCACCTTCGGTCGGTGCAGGTCCACCGTGGGCGCCTGGGTCATGCACTCAGCATCGCTGTTCGCGTGGAGATCGTCCAGGGGAGTGTGGGTCGCGTCGCTCGCGGCGTGAGATTTCCCGCAGCGATTTCTGGGAAAACCCGATCTGAAACATATCTGTTTCGATACTGTGCGGCTAGCTCACACCGGTGAGCGGTAGGACAAGGGAAGCAGAGTATGAACGCACAGGGGACCCGCGCGCGGCGGGTAGGCATGGGACTGACCACCTTCGGCGCCGTGGCCGCGACCATCGTGCTGGCCGCGCCCCAGGCCGGAGCGTGGGTCGGCAATCTCGAGGTGTCCGGCAAGGACCACAAGGTCGGCTGCACCTATACGCTCACCGCCTCGGTCGAGGTGGATCGGTTGAGCTCGGTGAAGTTCTCCGACAACGGCAAGGAGATCCCGGGCAGCCCGGTCAGCCCGTCACTGCTCAGCAACAAGGTCAGCATCAAGTGGACCCCGCAGACCGCGGGCAGCCACCGACTGGAGGCCCGCCAGATCCTGATCAGCGATTCGATCACCGTGCAGGTGGCCGAATCCAGCGGCGGTTCCGGCAGCGCCTCGGGCAGTGGCTGCGGCGGCGGTCTGGGCGGCCTGCTCCCGAGCCTGTCCGGTTAGTCGGAGGTCTGGCAGTCCGGGAACGGGAGCCACTCGGTCCGATCAGTAGCGGGCCGGGTGGCTCCCGGCCTTCGCGGTCAACCGGCCCGCGCTCCCGACGCCGACACGTCGTCGTCACCCCGCATGGCGTAGACACGGTCGAGAAAGTCCCGGTGGGCCCGCAACGTCGAGTCCAGCAGTTCCCGCCAGGTGCGGCGGTCGATCCGATGATCGCTGGCCAGTGACGACAGCGCCGCCGGACGCAGCTTGTCGATATGGTCGACGATGAACGTCAGTCGGCGACGCGGGAACTGGGCGCCGATCCGGGGATTCTCCTCGAGGAAGGTGTCCAGCGCGTACAGGTAGTTGACCGCGCGGCTGTACTCCTCGTCGGTGAGGTGGTAGTCCATGCGCTTGATCTCCACGATCCACAGCTCACCGGAGTCGTGCAGCAGCACGAAGTCGGGTTCGCGTTTCTCGCTCCCGATGGAACTGGTGACCAGGGCGGTGCCGAACTTCTGCGCATACCAGCGTTCGAACGCCGAGCGCACCCGTTTGAGGGATTCGTTCATACCGAGCGGCGTCCACTCCGGTGCGAGCAGCCAGGGCGCGCTCTCGATGAGTTCCTGGAACGGGCGCTCCAGGGAACGGCGGTCGTCGATGAGCCCGCGCAGGCGATTCACCACCGCCACCCGCTCGCTGGCGATCTGGCCCAGCGAGTAGATCTCGGCGACCCGCGCCCGTTCGAACAGCGCCACGATCACATCGAGCTGCGCGTCGTCCTCGGCGATCTCCTTCAGCGTTTCCAGCAGGCTGCGCTGCGGCCCCAGGGAGAGCGCGAGCCGCACGATGGACTCCACATGCGACGGATCGTCCAACGCGGCACGGTCCTTGTGCGCCACCAGGATTCGCGCGGCGTCGAGCACCGCGTCCCGGAAGAGCCGGTCGCCGGGGGCGATCGCCGCCAAAGTCTCGTGGATGCGGGACTTCTCGACGAACTCGTCCCACACCCGCCGCCGGATCGACCGCTCGCCCAGGCGTCCGATCGTCTTGACCAGATCCCGGCCCCACGCCGCGAGCGCTTCCCCCCGCGGCGAATTCCACATGATGTCCTGGCGATCGGAGCGCACCAGATCCTCCTCGTCGTCGAGCCAGTCCACATGGATGGCGCCGACCAGATAGGAGCGCAGTTTGAACTCGCCGGTGAATCCGGCGGATATGCCGAAATCGCGGGTCTGGGCCACGATCTTGCCACGCGCGTAGATGCGCACCCCCGCCATGGCCTCGTCGCGGTAGGGCTGTTTGGAATAGGCGACCCAGCCCGATACCGGCAGGAACTGGCGGCCGACGCGGACGGGGCGTTGGCCCACGTCGATGCGGGTCTCGTCCATGACGTCCACGGGGAGCAGGCTGAGGGCGAAGCTCTGATCGGAGGCGGCGCTGTTGTACACCTCGACCCGCCAGTCCGGGCGCTCGATTCCGAAGCGGGCGGCCAGTTGCCGATTCAGCTCCGGCCCGGAGTTCACCCGCTTGCGGAAGAAGTCGCGCAACACCACCGTGGTCCCCCGCTGCTCGCTGAACGTGCCGTCGCGCGGACCGATCTGGGGAAAGTAGTCGCTCTCGGTGTCGGAGAGCATGTCGTAGAGGTCCAACACGAGGTGCGAGACCGGCCAACCCGCCGGGGTGCGGTCCCGCGGTGTGCTGCCCGCCGTGATCACCTCGATGGTGCGGCAGATGCCGAAGGCGGCGAGCTTGCCGATTCCCTTGCGGCCCATGACCGGGCGTCCGCGCTCGCGGGACAGGTCGGTGCCCGTGCGCAGGCGTCGATCGGAGCCGACCATGAGATAGTGCTCGTTCACCTCGGCGGCGGTCATGCCGTGGCCGTTGTCGCGCACCACGATCGCGTACTGCGGTTCCTCCGCCGCCCGGACCGTCCCCGCCAAGGTGACACCCCACGGCAGGGACACGTCGACGAGCGTGGCGTCGGCGTCGTAGGAGTTCGCGATGAGTTCGGCCAGCACGGCCGAAACGCGGTCGTAGAGTTTGATTCCCAGCTTGTCGATGGCGAGGCGGCTGATCCGCATCGTGTATTTGTGGTCGTCCGGAACGCACTCCCGGGCGGCCACATGTACCTCGTCGTACATGTTCCGGGCCCCAATCACCCCTCCGGCAGCCCGCTGTCGGCTACCCGTAACACGATCCAACGCGATCCGGTTGACCAGCGGTTTAACGCGGAAGGGCCAGGTCATAACGGCCTGGTCCCGCTACTGCTGCGCGGTTGCCCCCGGGGGCAACGGACCGGTCTCGGCGGGCCGCGCCGCCCTCCGCGGCGCGAGCATCGCGGAGTCGACATCGCGGTGGGTGAGGGGCGGCCGCGGCGGACGGACCGACGGCGGATTCGCCCCGGTCCGAGACCGCTCCGGCGGATTTTGTCGGTGGCTGGTTCTAGGCTGGTGAGCATGGCTTTCGCAACCGAGATCCCCGATGATCTGCCGCTGGCGCATTCGGAGTTCCGGCCCATCGGTGAGATCGAGCGGGCCGACGGGCGGTTTCAGGTGGTCAGCGAGCATCGGCCCGCCGGTGATCAGCCCGCGGCCATCGAGGAGTTGCAGCGGCGGATCAACTCGGGGGAGCACGATGTGGTGCTGCTGGGCGCCACGGGCACCGGCAAGTCGGCGACCACCGCGTGGCTGATCGAGCGGCTGCAACGACCGACGCTGGTGATGGCCCCGAACAAGACCCTCGCCGCGCAGTTGGCCAACGAGCTGCGGGACATGCTCCCGAACAACGCGGTCGAGTACTTCGTCTCGTACTACGACTACTACCAGCCCGAGGCGTACATCGCGCAGACCGATACGTATATCGAGAAGGACAGCTCCATCAACGACGATGTGGAGCGGCTGCGGCATTCGGCCACCTCCAGCCTGCTGTCGCGGCGCGATGTCGTGGTGGTGGCGTCGGTGTCGTGCATCTACGGCCTCGGTACCCCGCAGTCCTATCTGGACCGGTCCATCGAGCTCGAGGTGGGCGCCGAGGTGGATCGCGACCGGCTGCTGCGGCTGCTGGTGGACGTGCAGTACACGCGCAACGACATGTCCTTCACCCGCGGCACCTTCCGGGTGCGCGGGGACACCGTGGAGATCATCCCCTCCTACGAGGAACTCGCGGTGCGCATCGAGTTCTTCGGCGACGAGATCGAGGCGCTGTACTACCTGCACCCGCTCACCGGGGATGTGGTGCGGCAGGTGGACGTGGTGCGCATCTTCCCGGCCACCCACTATGTCGCCGGTCCCGAGCGCATGGAGCGCGCGGTGCGCGATATCGAGGTCGAACTCGACGAACGGCTGGCCGAACTGGAGAAGCAGGGCAAACTGCTGGAGGCGCAGCGGCTGCGCATGCGCACCCAGTACGACCTGGAGATGATCAAGCAGGTCGGCTTCTGCTCGGGGATCGAGAACTACTCCCGCCATATCGACGGCCGCCCCGCCGGGTCCGCGCCCGCCACCCTGCTCGACTACTTCCCGGACGACTTCCTGCTCGTCATCGACGAATCCCATGTCACCGTGCCGCAGATCGGCGGTATGTACGAGGGCGACATGTCGCGCAAGCGCAATCTCGTCGAATACGGCTTCCGGCTGCCATCGGCCATCGACAACCGGCCGCTCACCTGGGAGGAGTTCGCCGACCGCATCGGGCAGACCGTCTACCTGTCCGCCACCCCCGGTCCGTACGAATTGGGGCGCACCGGCGGCGAATTCGTGGAGCAGGTGATCCGCCCCACCGGGCTGGTGGATCCGCAGGTGGTGGTGAAGCCGACCAAGGGGCAGATCGACGATCTGGTGCACGAGATCCGGCTGCGCACCGAACGCGACGAGCGCGTCCTGGTCACCACGCTGACCAAGAAGATGGCCGAGGATCTCACCGATTATCTGCTCGGCCTGGGCGTCCGGGTGCGCTACCTGCACTCCGAGATCGACACGCTGCGGCGCGTGGAACTGCTGCGACAGTTGCGGCTCGGTGAATACGACGTGCTGGTCGGCATCAACCTGCTGCGCGAGGGGCTGGACCTGCCCGAGGTGTCGCTGGTCGCCATTCTCGACGCGGACAAGGAAGGCTTCCTGCGGTCGAGCACCTCGCTCATCCAGACCATCGGCCGCGCCGCCCGCAACGTCTCGGGTGAGGTGCACATGTACGCCGACAAGATCACCGACTCCATGCGCCAGGCCATCGACGAGACCGAACGCCGTCGCGCCAAGCAGATCGCCTACAACGAGGAGAACGGCATCGACCCGATGCCGTTGCGCAAGAAGATCGCCGACATCCTCGATCAGGTCTACCGCGAGGCCGAGGAGACCGAGGTCGAGGTCGGCGGTTCGGGTCGCAATGCCTCGCGCGGCCGCCGCGCCCAGGGCGAACCCGGTCGCGCCGTCTCGGCGGGCGTCTACGAGGGCCGCGATGTGAAGAATATGCCGCGCGCCGAACTGGCGGATCTGGTCAAGGAACTCACCGATCAGATGATGAACGCCGCCCGCGAACTGCAATTCGAACTCGCGGGCCGCCTCCGCGACGAGATCGCCGACCTCAAGAAGGAACTACGCGGTATGGACGCCGCCGGACTGTCGTGAGCGGCGGGGCGACCCCACCGCCGCCCGCTGTCGGCTCAGCCCTGTTGCGCCATCCACTCGTTCACGCGGCGTTCGGCCTCCTCTCGGGAGACGTTCTCGACCCGGGTCATGGCGACCCAGCGGTGACCGAAGGGGTCCATGATGCGGCTGAACCGCTCGCCGTTGACGAAGGTTTCCGGATCTTCGACCGCGCGGGCTCCGTGCTCGCGGGCGAGTTCCGCCACCGCGTCCACATCGGGGCAGTAGTGGACGACGCTGGAATGCACCCAGTCGGGTTCGGGGGCGCGCACGCCGTGGTCCGGCATGGGGACGCCGATCTGGAAGGTGGAGTCGCCGATCCGCAGTTCGGCATGCGCGGGCTGGCCGTCGGGGAGATCGTTGCGGGAGAGCAGCTCCGCGCCGAAGACCGCGGTGTAGAATTCGATGGCCTTGTTGCCGTCCGGGACCGCCAGGAAGCAGGAGATCGAATGGTAGCCCGGGGCAATGGGATTCACGGTGGGATTCACGCTGTCGCTCATGGGAACAACTCTCACCGCCCGACGCCGCCCCGGTCTTGTAAGAAGGCGACAGCGCTCCCATGAACGCCGACCCGTCCACCCACGCCGACCGACTTCCGCCCGCCCCGACCACGCCGCGGGCGGCCCGACCCGATGCCGCGAATCCACCGTCCGGATATCCCACCTCCGGTCCACCGGGACAACCCATCGGCGCGGCCGCCCCCGGTCCCGCCGATTCCACCGCCGGGCAGCAGGCCGCCCCCGCCGCTCGACCACGGCCCGGTGACTCGTCGACCGACGGTCCATCCGGGCGCTTCGCGCCGCGGCGGGTGCCCCCGCCCGAGACCGCGAAGGGCATTCTGCGGCCACGGGAGCAACTGCGGGTCTACAGCCATGAGCGGCTGGCGGCCGGGCCGGATGTGAGCCGGTATGTCGAGTGGTACTGGGCCGTGCGGTGGGATCGACGCGGGATGCCGCCCTACCACGCCGAGATTCTGTCCTATCCGGCCGTCAATATGACCTTCGAGCGCGAGCCCGGCCATCGCGGTGGTTTCGTCACCGGTGTCACCACCAGAAAGTACGTGCGCGAATTGGAGGGCGAGGGGGAGACATTCGGGGTGAAGTTCCGAGCGGGCGGGTTCGGCGCGTTCACCGGGATGGATGTCGGGGCTATCCGGGACACCGCGGTCGAGTTGACCGAGGTGCTGCCGGAGGCGGCCGGGCTCGCCGACAAGGTGCTCGCCGCCCCCACCCTCGAGGATCGCCGCCTGCTCGTGGAGGACTTCTTCACCGAGGTCGCGCAGCACCGAGCGATCGCCGACGATCCGGCGTACCGGCTGGTCCTGCGCATCGTCGACGCCATGGAGCACGACCCGGAGCTCACCCGGGTGGACCAGGTCGCCGACCGCTTCGACGTCCCCGTCCGCACCGTGCAGCGCCTGTTCCGCCGGTATGTGGGCGCGGGTCCGAAGTGGGTGTTGCGCCGCTACCGCCTCCAGGACGGGGCGCATCTGCTCACCCAGGGCCGCACCACCGACCTGGCCGCTCTCGCCGTGGAACTGGGCTACTTCGATCAGGCGCACTTCTGCAAGGAGTTCGCCGCGGAGATCGGTATGCCTCCGCTGGAATACGCGCGCGCCTCGCTAGCCTCCTCCCAGGAGTGAGCACATCCCACGGCTAGTTGGTTGCCATATCACCCGAACGGGTACCCGGCAGTCAACCCGACAGAGGAGCTGGCAATGGATGTTGTGGTGTTGATCGGACGGGTCCTGTTCGTCGTTCTCTTCCTCGGCTCGGGCATCGGGCATCTCACGCAGGCCGACGCCATGGCCGGATACGCGCAAGCCAAGGGCATCCCCTCGCCCAAGCTCGCGGTGGCGGGTTCGGGTGTCCTGATGCTGCTCGGCGCGCTCATGGTGCTGTTCGGCATCTTCGCGGACCTGGGTTCGCTGCTGCTGGTGCTGTTCCTGGTGCCGACCGCCTTCCTCATGCACGCCTTCTGGAAGGAAACCGACGCCACTGCCAAGCAGACCGAGATGATCCAGTTCAACAAGGACATCGCATTGGCGGGTGCGGCGCTCATGCTGTTCGCCTTCTTCGCCCATACTCCCGAACTCGGAATCACGGTGACCGAACCTCTTTTCAGCCTCGGCTGAGCGTGGCGGCGCGCTAGTATCGCAGCGCAATATCGTGTTCGACAGGGAGTGAAACGCATGGACCTCATCGGCTGGATTCTGGGGCTGTTCTGGGCCGATCACCGCCCGTGGCCCTGATCCACGAGCTGATCGCCCGGCCCGTCCGCCCCGGATCATCCGCGGCGGGCGGGCCGCTCCCTATCCGGGCCCACCGCTGTTTGTGACGAATATCCCACGGCCGCAATAACGTTCGGCTATTTCCGGCGGCGTCGGGATATAGGCGACAAGCGCTGGTAGCGCGGGTCGTGTCGCTGCGACACAGCGGAATGTGTGCTGATGCTGTGACGGCACACAAGTGTGATGTGCGGCGATATCGAAAAGTTCCGCCGGATATGCCGCTATTGTCAGGCGAAGTTGCCGTGACACCACGTATCGGTGTCCGCACCCGACTCACGTTGGAGGAGAGAATGACCGCCTACCGGAGCATTGTCGTCGGTACCGATGGCTCGAACTCGTCGTACGTCGCCGTCGAGCGGGCCGCGGCACTGGCCGGTGACGAGGGCGCCACCCTGTACATCGCCTGCGCGTACTACCCGACCGACGACCGGGATGTGGCCGCGGCCGCCGATGTGCTCAAGGACGAGGCCTACCAGGTGCGCGGCTCCGCGCCCACCAGCGAGATCCTGCGCATCGCCCGCGAGAAGGCCGTCGCCGCCGGTGCCGCCAATGTCGTCGAGAAGGCGGTCGTCGGCGAGCCGGTGGAATCGCTGCTGTCGCTGATGAAGGAGGTCGAGGCCGATCTGCTGGTCGTCGGCAACCGCGGCCTCAACACCATCACCGGCCGCCTGCTCGGTTCGGTGCCGTCGGATGTGGCGCGCAAGTCCCGCACCGACGTGCTGATCGTGCACACCGTGCGCTGAGCCGAGCCGCGGCGCGAAGCCCGAACATCGATCACGCGAGCGGCCCGTACCCGAGCGGTACGGGCCGCTCGTGGTTTCGGTTCCGCCGCGCTCGTGGTTTCGGTTCCGCCGGGGGAATCCGGTGTCGGCTCCGCCGGGTGCGTATCCGGTGTCGGCCCCGCCCGGGTGGTGTCGGATCCGCCGTGGGCGACTCAGGCGAGCCGGTGCAGCACCGGGGGCAGGTCCTCGGTGTGCACCACCGCCAGCCGCTGCGTCGCGCGAGTCAGAGCCACGTAGAGATCGTTCAGCCCGCGCGGTGATTCACCGAGCAGTCGACCGGGCTCGACCAGGATGACCGCGTCGAATTCCAGACCCTTCACATCGTGCACGGTCAGCACCCGCACCGAGTCGCCGCCCACCTCCGACAGGCCCGCCACCAGGTCGTGCGGTGCGATCACCGCCGTGGTGCCGGGACGTTCGGCCTCCGCCGCGACGAGCCGCTTCACCTCGTCGGCCAGTTCGGACGGCGCCACGCGCTGAGCTCCGGGGGCGAAACCGGAGTCGCGCACCGAGCGCGGCACGCTGGCCTCGGGGTCGATCTCGGCCAGCACATCCGCGGCCACCGCCATGATCTCGGCGGGGGTGCGGTAGTTGACGGTGAGTTCGGTGAGCTTCCACCGCCGCGCCACATACGGTTCCAGCACCTGCTGCCACGACGAGGCACCCGCCGGATCGCCGGTCTGCGCCACATCGCCGACCGCGGTGATCCAGCGATTCGGGATGCGGCGCATCACCATTCGCCACGCCATCTCCGAAAGCTCCTGCGCCTCATCGACAATGACATGCCCATAGGTCCAGGTGCGGTCGCCGGCGGCGCGTTCGGCGGTGGTCTCGCGGCGTCCCACCCGCTGCCGCTCGGCCAGCTGGCTGGCGTCGATCAGGTCGTAGGCCATCAGGATCTCGGGATCCAATTCGTCCTCGAGATCCTGCGGTGCCGAACCGGTGAGGATGTCGAGGGCATCCTGCGCCTCGGCCAATTGGGCGCGCCAGCGGCGGCGGGCGCGCTCGCGCTCCTCGGTGTCGTCCACACCGAGCAGTTCGGCCAGCTCGTCCAGGAGCGGTGCGTCGGCGGGGGAGAATTCGCCGCTGTCAGCGCGCCGCAGTTCCCGGTGGTCCTCCTCGGTGAGCTTTCCGGCGGCGCGGGTCAGGCGCTGGGGATCGGCCCACAGTCCGCCCAGTACCTCCTGCGGGGTGAGGATGGGCCACAGCCGCGCGATGGCCCGCTGGATCT
>NZ_JASCXP010000168.1:0-14559 GCF_030010695.1 Nocardia sp. CC201C | reverse complement strand
ACGGTCGGATGGTGCTCGAGCAGATGGGCCGCCATCCCGGCGCGCTGTGATCCCTGACCGGGAAACATGGCCAGGGTCGTGCCGCCGGGCATGGCCGTCGGCACGGTCGAACTCGTCATGGTCGATGTCATCGCTGCTCCTCTGCCCGCCGCGCGATGCGGACGGGATGGGGGTGGATACGGGCGGCAACCGCCCACGCCGCCGGGGCCTTGTGATAGCCGCTGCCGCGACTGCGCCGCCAGGCGTTCGAATGCCGCTGGCGCGCGGGGCGGTCGGTTGCGGTGCCACCCGCGGCCAGCACGGCGAAGACCGCGACGAGGGCGGCGATCTCGGCGTCGTCGGGGTTGCCCCGCGTGATCACGATGTCGGGCGCGCTCACAGCGGCATGTTTCCGTGCTTGCGGATGGGAGTGTGGGCGCGCTTGGCGGAGAGCATGTCCAGTGCTCCGATCAGGACGCGGCGGGTGTCGGCGGGATCGATCACGTCGTCGACATGGCCGCGGCGCGCGGCCACCAGCGGATGCATGAGCTCGTCCCGGTAGTCCTCGATGAGGTTGCGACGCATGGCATCCGGATCCGCTGCGGCGGCGATGCGCTTGCGGAAGACGATATTGGCGGCGGCCTCCGCACCCATGACCGCGGTCTGGTTGGTCGGCCAGGCGAAGGACAGGTCGGCGCCGATGGACTTGGAGTCCATCACGATGTAGGCCCCGCCGAACGCCTTGCGCAGGATGACCTGGATTCGCGGCACCGTCGCCTCGCAGTAGGCGTACAGCAGTTTCGCGCCCCGCCGGATGATGGCGTCGTGCTCCTGACCGACGCCGGGCAGGAAGCCCGGCACGTCGACCAGGGTGACCAGCGGGATATTGAACGAGTCGCACATCCGCACGAAGCGTGCCGCCTTCTCCGAGGCGTCGATGTCGATCACCCCGGCCAGTACGGCGGGCTGGTTGCCGACGATGCCGACCACCTTGCCGTCCAGCCGGGCGAGCGCGCAGATGATATTGCGCGCCCAGCGCTCGTGGATCTCGAGGTACTCGCCGTCGTCGACGATATCGGCGATGACCAGGCGCATATCGTAGGGCGCGCGGTCGTCGGCAGGCACGATGGCGGCCAGTTCCGCACAGCGGCGATCGACGGGGTCGGGCGTCCACACTTCCGGTGGCGTCTCCTGATTGTTCGCGGGTAGATAGCCGAGCAGGGTACGGACATCCTCGAAGCAGCTCCGTTCGTCGGCCGCGACGAACGCGGCCACCCCGGTCGTTTCGGCGTGCACCGCGGCCCCGCCCAGCTCTTCCTGGCTGACCCGTTCACCGGTCACCTCGCGCACCACGTCCGGGCCGGTGATGAACATGGTGCCGGTGCCCTCGACCATGAAGGTGAAGTCGGTCAGTGCCGGGGAGTACACCGCTCCACCCGCACAGGAACCCAGGATCACGCTGATCTGGGGCACCACGCCGGAGGCGCGCACATTGCGGGCGAACAGGCCGCCGAAACCGGCCAGAGCGTCGATGCCCTCCTGAATGCGCGCTCCCCCACCGTCGTTCAGTCCGATGATGGGCGCGCCGCAGGCATCGGCGAGATCGAACAGCTGGTGCAGTTTGCGGGCGAATACGGCGCCGAGCGCCCCGCCCCGCACCCGGGCGTCGTGGGCGAAGACGAAGACCCGGCGACCGTCGATCCGGCCCCAGCCGACCACCACGCCGTCACCAGCGGGATGGGAGTCCTCCATGCCGAATCCGACGGCCCGATGCTCGGCGAAAATGCCTATCTCACTGAAGGTTCCGTCATCGAGCAGGTGCTCGATGCGGGTGCGTGCGTCGAGTTTGCCGCGCTCGCGGTGGCGACGGTCGGCCGCATCGTCCGCCGGGGCGTACGCCGCGGCACGGGCGGCGGCCAGGTCGGCGGCCGCCGCGCTCATTCCATCCACCGCGGGCGACGGTTCGCGCAGTGGTGCTCGGATCTCTTCGTACAGGAACATAACCCCTACCTGACCCAGCTCTTCTCGAACACTCTCGATGCTGGACGAGTGACCTTGAATTTTTCTGGGAGGGGGTCTCGAGCATGCCCGCGCCCGGCACCGCGCGGAGTTCACCGTCGGATATTTCGAGCCGCATCCGATTGAATGATCCGACAACTAATTCTGGCGATCTTCCAGCAAGCCTCACAATTGCAGCGAGGACATTGCCAGGCCAGTGTGACCCAATTCACTGAAACGCCAGCTACTCCGAAGTGCGAGTACACTCTCGGAAGTATCGGCAATGCCCCGAAATCCGGGGTGCTGAATCCCCGTTGCAATTCGCCGTAGAATGCTACGTGCCGTGTTTATCCAGTGTTCAACAGGTGGTAACAATTCGCAGATCTCCAGCCCATTGATTATGAATCTTCACTGAGTCGGGAATTCGCCACCATTGCATGGGGGAAGTGCGTTGTTCAGTATTCTCGGACCGATAGACCTGCGCGTCGAAGGGAAATCGATAAATCTCGGACCAGCCAAACAGCGGGCCATCCTCGCCGCACTCCTCATCGACCTGGACCGGCCCGTACCACTCGACGTCCTGGTCGAGCGGGTGTGGGGCGACCGGCCGCCGGTCGATGTCAGAAATCTGATCTACACCTACATAGCGCGGCTGCGCCGCAAGCTCGCGACAGCGGGCGACGACGAGCTGACGCCCAGCCTGAAACGGGTCGCCGGCGGATACTGCCTGCAGGCCCGGCCCGAACAGGTCGACCTCTACCTCTTCCGCAAGCTGCTGCACCAGGCTCGCCAGCCGGAGCATTCCGAGGCCGAGCGCAGCGCCCTGATGGCCCGCGCGAACGCACTGTGGCGCGGGGTGCCGCTGTCCGGCATCGGGGGACGCTGGGCCGCGGCCATGCGGCACAGTCTGCAACAGCTGCGGCACGAAGCCCTGGTCGAGTGGGCCGACCTGGAAGTGCGACTGGGCCGCCCCCGAGCGGTCATCGACCCGCTCCGCCAGGCGTACGTCGAGAACCCGCTGTCGGAATCGGTGGTGGCGCACCTGATGATCGCGCTCTACACCGACGGTCGCAGCGCAGAGGCCCTGCAGCTGTTCGAGCAGATCCGCCAGCACCTGTCCGCCGAGATCGGCGCCGATCCCGGTATGCAGCTTCGGGCGGCGCACCGCGACATCCTCCAGGGCCGGACCATCGGTCCGCACGCCGACGGCCCGGCGTCCACCGGGCAACCCGCCCCGCCCGACGCGACCGCGACCGCGACGACATTTCGCAGCGCCAATCTGCTGACCATCGATCTGCCCGATTTCGTGGGCCGCGAACAGCACCTCGGCCGATTGCGCGCCGCATTGACTCCCGGCGACGGTCCACTGCTGCCATCGGTGTCGGTGCTCTACGGGCCCGCGGGATTCGGAAAGACGACCATCGCAATCCGAGCGGCCTATCAACTGCGTCCCTCCTTTCCATCCGGTCAATTGTTCGTGGACCTCGCCGGAACAAGCTCGACGCCCCTCGCCCCGGCGACCGTGCTGGAGCGATTCCTGCGCGCTCTCGGTGTCTCCCGCCCGGAGATACCGGACGACTTCGACGAACGTGCGGATATGTATCGCGCATTGCTCGCCAATTCTCGTACCCTCGTCGTCCTGGACAATGCCGCCGATGCGTCTCAGGTGTCGCCGCTACTGCCCGGAACCGGAAACTGCGGCGTTATCGTCACCTGCCGTCGCCGCCCCTCCGTGCCCACCGGAGTTCCGGTAATTCGTGTCGGCGCGATGTCGCCCGAGGAATCCGCCACCATGTTGCGCCGACTGGTGGGTGCGCGACTGGACCGAGAACCGGAGGCGGCGGCGGAACTGCTCGAATTCTGCGGGGGATCACCGCTGCTGCTGCGTATCGTCGGCGGACGCCTCATCATGCGGCAGCACTGGACCGTGTCACGGCTGCTGTCCCGGCTGCGCGACGACGACCGGCTGTTCGGCGAACTCTCCGACGGCGAGCATGACGCCGGCGCGCGGATAGCGGAGACCTTCGATGCCATGGATCACGAAACCCGTTCGTTCTACCTGAAACTCGCCAATCTGCCCGACCGTCCGATGGACATCCCGACCGTGGCCACCTCCCTCCGTCTGAGCGAGGACGAGACCGAACTGCGGCTCGAACTTCTCTCCGACATCCACCTGGTGGATACCGTGCCCGGCGCCGACCGCTATGTCGTGCCGAGGCTCAATCGCCTCTACGCCCGGACCATGTCGCCGCGGCCCGAGGTGGTCAGGCTGCCGCGCGGGGTGATCGGGCTCTGATCGGATCGGCTCTGGTCGGCCCCGCGCGGTCGGGCGCTCGGGGTGGGGAGCCTCATCGGCTCGCCACCCCGTCCTCGGCATCGCGCCGCGCCGGGTCGCCGACCAGCAGCGCCGCCGCCCGTTCTCCGATCATCAGCGCGTGTGCGTTGGTGTGCCCGCGGGGAATGCGCGGAATCACCGACGCGTCGGCCACCCGCAACCCGGCCACACCGTGGACGAGCAGTGTCGGACCCACCACCGCGAGCCGATCGTCCGGCATGCCCATCCGGCAGGTGCCGACCGGGTGGAACACCGTGGTCGCGGTGGTCCGCACGAAGTCGGCGATGCCGTCATCGGTGACCGGGAGCGGCATCAGCGGCGCGCCGACCGTGGCCAGCAGCGGTTCGGTCGCCATGACCGCGTCGGCGAAGCGGTAACCCCGGATCAGCGCGGTCATATCCGCGGGCGCACTCAGGTAGGCGGGGTCGAGGCGGGGTATCCGCTCGGGATCGGTGTCGACGATGTCCAGCCGCCCCCGGCTCTCCGGTTGCAGCAGCACCACGCTCACGGTGCGACCGGAGACGAAACCCTGCTCGCCGACTGCGATCGGCGACCAGATCAGTTCCAGGTCGGGTGCGGCCGCATCGCCGAAGAACGCCACGGCCTCACCGATATTCGAGGTGAGCGGTCCGCGCCGCTCCCGCTCGAACTCCGCTCGCGCCCGCGCCCCGTCGATGTCGGCGAAGCGGTCCTCGCCACGCACCGCGTAGGGCAGGTTCACGATCAGGTGATCGTGCAGATTCGCGCCCACACCCGGGAGTTCGACCCGCGGGTGGATCCCGGCCGCGGCCAGCCGCTCCCCCGCTCCGATCCCGGACAGCTGCAGCAGCTGCGCCGACCCGATCGCGCCCGCGCACAGCACGATCTCCCGGCGCGCCGTGAGCAGCCGCCCGTCCACCTCGACGGCGACGGCCCGGTCGTGCTCGTCGAGGTGAATCCGTCGCACCAGAGCTCCGGTGCGGACCACCAGGTTGGCGCGCTCGCGCGCCGGGCGCAGGTAGGCGTCGGCAGCGCTGAACCGCCGTCCCCCGCGCTGCGTCACCGGGGTCAGGGCGCATCCGGCGGCGGTGAGATGCCCGAGCCCGCCCGCGATCTCGGGCAGTCCCGCCGCCCTGCACCCGGCGAGGAATGCCCGGGTACTCGGGTCCGGGTCGGCCGGTGGCGAGATCCACTGCGGGCCGGAATCGCCATAGGTGATGCCGTTCTCCGGCAGACCGGCCCAGCGCTCGGCGCGACGCAGGTAGGGCGCGACCCGCTGCCAGGACCACAGGGGTCCGGCGGCTCCGGCCCAGTGGGTGAAGTCGTGTGGTTGGCCGGGCACCCACATCTGGAAGTTCATGGTCGACGACCCGCCCAGCACCTTCCCGCGCGGCCAGTCGATGACGCGCCCGGCCAATCCGGCCTGCGGTGTGGTGTGCAGCCGCCAGTCGACCTCGGAGCCGAACTGGCGCACCGAGTGCAGCGGCACCCGCAATTCCGGATCATCGTCCGGGCCGCCCGCCTCGAGCAGCAGCACCCGCAGCTGCCGGTGCTCGCTGAGGCGGGCGGCGAGTACACATCCGGCCGTGCCCGCGCCCACCACAATGAAGTCGAATTCGTCTGCGACGCTGTCGATCTCGTACATCGTATCCTCCGGGGCACGGGTGGCCGGTCAGTTGGCCGCGAGTTCGGCCAACAGCGAGGGCTGCGTGGGCGTCCAGCCCAGTTCCTTCGCGGCCTTGGCCGAGGTGGCGACCTGGTCCAGCAGGAAGGCGTCCACCATGACGCTCCAGTACTGGCGGGCGTCCTCGGGATCCCAGTCCCGCACGGCCGCACCGCTCTTCTCGGCGGCAACCCGCGCGGCGTCGCGCACCCGCACGGACTCGTCCAGGGTGCCCAGATACACCGCGCCCGCCGGCGCGGATTCGACGGCCAGCGCGTACAACTCACCCAGATCGTCGGCGTGGATGACCGACCAGCGGTTGGAGCCGTCGCCGAAATGCCGCACCACGGCGCCCTCGGCACTGTCCTGCGGGCTCAGCAGCATCGGCACGTAGCCGCGCCCGCCGCCGTAGACCAGCCCCGGGCGAATGCGCACCGTGCGTACGCCCCGCTCGGCCGCGGCCCGCTCCAACCGTTCCTCCACCGCCGGACGCCAGCCGACCACCATGGGCGGATCGAAGGGCGACTGCTCGGTCACCGGCGTGTCGCCGGTGTTGCCGTGCAGCCAGAGCCCGCTCGTGTAGACGAACCCCTTCCCGGTGCCCTCGAAGGCGCTGAGCACCGCCGTGATCACCGCGTTGTCCAGTTCACCGGAACGCTCGTCATTGCTGGAGGCGGTGTGCACCGCGGCGTCCACACCGGGCAGCGTCTCGGCCAGGGCCTCCGGGTCGAACAGATCCGCCACCAGGGGTTCCACCTCGTCGGGCACCGGCCGATCGGCACCGGTCACGGTGCCGATCACGGTGTGGCCGCGACCCGTGAGGGCGCGCGCCACCGCACTGCCGATGGTCCCCGAGACACCGGTTACCAACACTCGCATCGGAATACTCCTTGTCCTGTCACTGCTAGTTTCTATCAACGTTAGAAATTGACTGTAGAGGGCCGTGCGATGATTGTCTACCGTTGTTAGAAATTCGAAGAGGAGAGCGGCCAGTGCCACGCGACGGCAAACGAATCAAGGGCACCGCGGACGAGCGCGCCGAGGCGCGCGAACGGCTGCGGTCCGAACTGCTCGCGGCGGCACGCGAACTCGCGCGCGAGGCGGGCGGCTACGACAGCGTGACCGTGCGCTCGGTTGCCGACCGGGTCGGCTACACGGTGCCGATCGTCTACCAGTTCTTCGCAGGCAAACGCGCACTGCTGGTCGAACTGGTGGACGTGGGGTTCGCCGAACTCGCCCACCGGCTCGGGCGCGCGCGCTGTCCGGATATCCAGCGCACCGAGGGCGGCCCCCTGCTCACGGTCGCCGTGGCCTACTGGGAATTCGCGCTCGACGACCCGCACCTGTACCGGCTCATGCACAGCCTGCCCGACGTACCGTTCGGAACACCCGACGCGCCGGCCTCGGCCCGCGCCTGCTTCGAGATTCTGCGCGAGACCGCCACCACCGGCATCCCCAATCTCTGCGCCGACACCCACGACGCCGACGCCGGGGCGGATCTGCTCTGGGCGCACCTGCACGGCCTGGTCAGCCTGGTACTCGACGGCCGCGTCAAGGGCGGTGCCGAGCGCGGCCGCGAACTGCTGGTCGACCTGACCCGCTGGCTCAACCTGCCGGAGCGGTACGCGGATCCCACAGCCGGGTGAAGCGGTCCAGCAGCACGCCCAGGTGCAACCCCTGGGCATCGGTGCGCAGCCGTCGGCTGCGTGCCAGCGTGACCAGTCCGTGCAAGGCCGCCCAGAACACCTCGGTATCGGAATCGGCGTCGTCCTCCCCCGCCAATTCGGCGATGACGGAACGCAATTCGCCGAACGCCCGGCGCAGTGGCTCCGGCGTCTCCGCACTGCCGAACGCCAGGTCCGTGGTCCGCACGAACATGGCGTCGTACAGCGCCCGCTGCCGCAGGCCGAAATCCAGGTAGGCGCGGGCGACCGCCCGCAACCGCCCCGCCGATCGCTCGGCGCCGGCACGGGCCGCACCCAGTTCTTCCGCCAGATCGGCGAAGCCCTGCACCGCCACGGCCTGCACGATGGCCTCCATGCTCGGAAAGTGGCTGTACAGCACGGGTTGGCTGTACTCGATGCACTCCGCGAGCCGGCGCGTGGTGACCGCACCCCACCCCTCGTCCTCCGCGAGCTGCCGCGCCGTGTCGATGATCAACTGCCGCCTGCTGGCCCGCTCCCGTTCCCGCCGCTCCCGAACCGTCATGCCCACATCCTATCGATCGCAAGTAACCCTATCGATGACACTGGACGTGTCGTTGACAATAGTCCTATCATTGCTAGCGACAGTCAGAGCCGTTCTCGAACGATGTTCAGATGAGGGAGCCGTCGTGGCACATCAGGTGCTGGCCGGAATAGCCGTTCTCGCCGTCGGGGTCATCTACGGAACCGATGTGTTCTGCGCACTGGTGCAGCGCTCGGCCATGGCCCGCGTCGACGACCGAGTACTCACCGCCGCAATGGGTTACATCCATCTCTACGGCGATCGCCGTCTCAAATTCCCGGGTGCGATCGGGCTCCTGACCACCATCGCCACCGCGGCCACCGCAGCCGTCACCGGCGCCGGCGCCGTCTCCGTCGCGGCCGGATGCACGGCCGTGGCGGCCCTCGTGGTGTGGTTCGCCATCTACGGGCGAATCAGCGCACCGATCAACGCCGCACTGACCGCGGCCGCGGAGGCCGGCAGCACCCCGCCCGACGCCCGCGCGCTCCAGCGGACCTGGGATTCCGTCATCAACCCGCGCTCGGTCCTGCAGGGCATCGCCCTGATCGGGCTGTTCATCAGCGCGGTCGCCGCCTGAGACCTTCGAAACCCCTTCAGCCACACCGAATCAGCAGGAGCAGACACCGATGCGAACAACCGCGCTGGGCAGCCGGGGACTCACCGTCTCCGCCTTGGGCCTGGGCTGTATGGGCATGAGCGTCGCCTACGGCCACGCCGACGAGACCGAGAGCATCGCCACCATCAGGCAGGCGCTCGACAGCGGTATCACCATGCTCGACACCGCCGACATGTACGGCCCGCACCACAACGAACTGCTGATCGCCAAGGCGATCGCCGGGCGGCGCGCGGACGTGGCGCTTGCCTCGAAGTTCGGCAACGAGATCGACCGGGACGGCAACCTCACCTGGCAGATCAACGGCCGCCCCGACTACCTGCGCTCCTGTGTCGAGGGCACCCTGACCCGGCTCGGGGTCGACCATCTCGACCTCTACTACCAGCACCGGGTGGATCCGCGGGTGCCGGTGGAGGAGACCTTCGGCGCCCTCGACGAACTGGTTCGCGCGGGCAAGGTGCGTTACCTGGGCATCTCCGAGGCCAGCGCCGACACCATCCGACGCGCGCACGCGGTTCATCCGCTCACCGCGGTGCAGACCGAATTCTCGCTGTTCACCCGGGATGTCGAGGACAACGGCGTGTTGGCCACGGTCCGCGAACTCGGTATCGGCTTCGTCGCCTACAGCCCGCTCGGACGCGGTTTCCTCTCCGGCGGCATCCGCGGCCTCGACGATCTGGCCGAGGACGACTTCCGACGCCTGTCCCCGCGCTTCCAAGGCGACAACTTCGCCAAGAACCTCGCCGTCGTCGACAAGGTGCGCGAACTGGCGGCCGAGAAGGGCGTGACGCCAGCGCAATTGGCGCTGGCCTGGGTGCTCGCGCAGGGCACCGACATCGTCGCGATCCCGGGCACCACCACGCGTACGCATCTCGCGCAGAACGTCGCCGCCGCCGACATCGCCCTGGAACCCGCCGAACTGGCGGCCATCGAGCGGCTGGCGCCCAAGGGCGTCGCGGCCGGGGAGCGTTACCCCGCGCCCGCCATGGCGCAACTCGATCTCTGACACCCCCTGTCCCGGAAAGGGATCGGCCATGAGCAACCCCTACCTCGAAGGAAACTTCGCCCCCGTCACCGAGGAACTCACCGTCACCGACCTCGAGGTGACCGGCACCATTCCCGAACACCTCGACGGCCGCTACGTGCGCAACGGCCCCAATCCCGTGTCCGAACTGGACCCCGCGACCTACCACTGGTTCATGGGCGACGGCATGGTGCACGGGGTCCGGCTGCGCGACGGCCGCGCGCAGTGGTACCGCAACCGACGTGTCCGCGCCGCGCCGCCGGGCGCGCCGCGCCACCGCGGGGGCATCGAACTGCTCGGCGCGAACACCAACGTCATCCAGCACGGCGGGCGCACCCTGGCGCTCATCGAGGGCGGCATGGCCAACTACGAACTCGACGAAGAGCTGAATACGCTGGGCGCCTGCGATTTCGACGGCACCCTACCGGGCGGTTACACCGCCCATCCCAAGGTGGACCCGAAAACCGGTGAGCTGCACGCCGTCACGCATTTCTTCGGCCGCGGCGACATCGTGCAGTACTCCGTGATCGACGTCGCCGGGCGCGCCCGGCGCATCGTCGACATCCCCATTCGCGGGGTGCCGATGATGCACGACTTCTCGCTGACCGAGAACTACGTGGTGCTCTACGACCTCCCAGTCACCTTCGATCCGCACGACGCCGCCGCCATGGTGCTGCCCGCACCGTTGCGCTACGCGACGGCGCTGCTGCTGTCGGCGCTCATCGGCCGGGTGCGGGTGCCGGATCCGGTCACCGCCATGATCGGTGCGCGGATGCGCCCCAACGACCGGCTGCCCGCCCGCTGGAATCCGGCGCACCCGGCGCGGGTGGGTCTGTTACCGCGCGAGAGCGGCCCCGAGCGGATTCGCTGGTTCGACGTGGCGCCCTGCTACGTCTTCCACCCGCTCAACGCCTACGAGGACGGCGAGACCGTGGTATTGGACGTGGTCCGACATCCGCGCATGTTCGTCACCGACCGCAACGGCCCCGACGAGGGGGCGACCACCCTGGACCGCTGGGTGGTGGACATCGCGGCGGGCACGCTGCGCGAATCCCGTCTCGACGACCGCTCCCAGGAGTTCCCGCGCATCGACGAGCGGCTGGTCGGCCGTCGGCACCGCTACGGATACACCATGGCGGCCAGCGGCGGCGGGGCACCCGCGGGCGCGCTCTACAAGCACGACCTCGAACGTGGCACCACCGTCGTGAAGGATCTCGGAAAGGGCCGCCAGGGCAGTGAATTCGTCTTCGTGCCCACCGCACCCGATGCCGACGAGGACGACGGCGTGCTGATGGGCTATTCCTACGACAGCGCCACCGACCGCAGCTCACTGCTGATCCTGGACGCACGCACCATGGAGACCGCGGCCACCGTGTCGCTGCCCGCGCGGGTGCCCAACGGCTTTCACGGCAACTGGCTGCCCACCGAAACGAGCCGCCCGTGAAGACCGTACGCATGACCGAGGAACTCATGTCCTACGTCACCGGGCACACCTCGCTCTACGACGAGGCGCAGCGACGCCTGGTCGCCGAGACCGAACGGCTCGGCGGCGCGGCGATCATGCAGGTGGCACCTGACCAGGGCGCGTTCCTCACCCTGATCACTCAGCTGACCGGCGCCCGCCGGGTTGTCGAGATCGGCACCTTCACCGGTTATTCCGCGCTGTGCATGGCTCGCGGGCTGCCCGCCGACGGCAGGCTCATCACCTGCGAGATCAATCCCGACTGGGTGCCCACCGCCACCGCGGCCTGGGAACGCGCCGGGGTGGCCGACCGGATCGAACTGCGGCTGGGTCCGGCGCTGGACACCGTCCGGTCCCTGGATCCTGAGTCCACCGTCGACCTCGCCTTCATCGATGCCGACAAGTCCGGCTATATCGCCTACTACGAGGAATTGGTGCCCCGCCTGCGGCCGGGCGGGGTGATCCTCGCCGACAATGTGCTCTGGTTCGGCACGGTGGCCACTCCCCCGTTCGACGAATCCACGGAGCTGATCCGGGAATTCAACGCGCACGTGCTCGCCGACCCGCGGGTGGACTCGGTGGTGCTCACCATCGGCGACGGAGTCAATCTCATCCGCCGCAAATCCTGACCGCCACGCCCGCTGCCCATCACGCCCGGCCGGATGATCCGACCGGGCGCTCGTCGTTCGCGGGCGGTGTGCCCGGTGCCGCTCAAGGCAGGAAAAGCTGCGCGCACAGCGCGGTCAGCGCCACCATCTGGATGCCGACCCGCAGATTGATCACGCTGTCCCAGCGCGCCTGCAACTCGCGCGCCCGCTCCAGGGTCCGCCCGTTCAGCGCCGCCGCGCTGAACGCCTCGTTCACCGGTTTGGCGACGCGCAGGTAGAGCACCATCCACGCGGCCAGCATGGCGACGGCGACACCGCCCGCCACCGCGGCCTCGGTGCGCCCGGCGACGATACTGGATACCAGCGCGACCGCGGCCGCGGCCATGCCGAAACCACCCGGTATGGGCAGCCTGCGGTCTCCGTAGTAGTGCACATAGCCCACCAGGTGGGTCAGCGCCCGCTCGTCGAGATGCCGCAAGGATGTCCGCCACACGACGGCGGCAAAGGTATCGGTGCCGTAGGTCACGGCGCATCCGATGACGGCCAAGGTCGCGGCCACGTAACTGAGGGTGTGCACGATTGTCTCCCGGGGTGCGAAAACTCGGTGGAGTGCGGCGAATTCGCGATCACCGCATCCCGATTCTCCGGTCGAGATCTGTCACGGAGCTGAACCGAAAACTACACCGAGGCTGGCACGGTCAGCTCGAATCATGCTGTGCTCGAGGTTCTTTCCGGCCGCGCGGGAGACCATGAAGGCGTCATTCCGCAGTGGCGACAGGAGTTCCACCATGACCAGAGGGATCCGACGGGCCCTCATCGCGGGCGGCGGCATCGGCGGTCTGTCTGCCGCTCTCGCCCTGCGCCGCCACGGTATCGAGACCGCGGTCTTCGAAAGCGCCACGCGGCTGCGTGACGGCGGCGCCGGACTGCACATCTGGACCAACGGCATGATCGGGTTGGACTGCCTCGGCGTCGCCGAGCGCGTGCTCGACATCGCCCCGGCGCAACAGGTGTGCGAGTTCCGCACCCATCGCGATCGGCGGCTGGGCACATGGCCGGTCGGGCGCTTCCCTCGGCGCTACGGCATGCCCACGGTGGCCATCGGCCGTTCGGATCTGCACGCGATCCTGCGCGACGCCTTGGCGGGCACCGAGATCCGGACCGGCGCGGAAGTCGTCGGCTTCCACCGGGACGACGCCGGGGTGACCGTGGAATTCGCAGACGGGGGCACCGAGCGCGGTGACGTGCTGATCGGCGCGGACGGCGTCAACTCCGCGGTACGGCGGCAGCTGGCGGGTGACCGGCCGCCACGGTTCACCGGGTACATCGCCTGGCGCGGCACCGCCGCGGTGGGTCCGAATATGGTGCCCCCCGGTACCTTTCGCGCCTACTTCGGCCACGGTACCCGCTTCACCTACTACGACACCGCGCCGGGCCGCACCTACTGGATGAGCGTCGCGAACGGCGCGCCGGGCGGCCGCGACGAGGGCGATCCGACCGCGAAACTGCTGCGCCGCCACCGTGATTGGCCCGATCCGGTAGCTCGGCTGGTGGCCGCGACCCCGGCCGCGGACATCCTGCGCCACGATGTGGTCGATCGGCCGCCGCTGCGCCGGTGGGGCGAGGGGCGGGTGACCCTGCTCGGCGACGCCGCCCACCCCATCACCTTCAATATCGGTCAGGGCGCGTGCCAGGCCATCGAGGACGCCCTGGTACTCGCCGAGCGGCTGGCCGACGCCACCGACGTCGAGGCGGCATTGCGCGCCTACGAGCGCGAACGAATCCCGCGCACCGCCGCCATGCAGCGACTGGCCTGGCGGATCGGCCGAATGGGCGCGTGGGAGCACCCGCTCGCCATCCGGGCGCGCGAGGAGTTCATGGCGGCCGGCTGGGATCTGTTCGCGTTCCGCGCCGCCGAACAGGACCAGGTCGCCTACGCCCTGCGCTATCCCCCGGTGCACGGCCGCACCCTCGAACCCTCGGCACATCACGACACTCGACAGGAGCCGCAATGACCGACAGCGTGGAATCCGACCAGCACTTCTTCTCGGCTTGGGCGGACAGCTGGTGGGACACCGACTCGAAGATGAACCCGCTGAAATCGTTCAACCCGCTGCGCTTCGCCTACTTCGACCCCTACGCCGCAGACGGCTGGAAGGGGGTGCGCGTGCTCGACGTCGGTTGCGGCGGCGGCTACACCACCGAATTCCTGCACGCCCGCGGCTCGGTGGTGTCCGGCGTCGACGTGTCCCCCAAACTGGTCGCGGCCGCGCGGCAGCACGCCGAGCAGACCGGCAAGGACATCGACTACCGGGTGGGCGCGGCCGAGGCGCTGCCCTTCGACGATGCCGCCTTCGACATCGTCACCTGCGTCGACGTCCTCGAGCACGTGCAGAGTCCGCGCGCGGCGGTGGCCGAGATACACCGGGTGCTGCGACCCGGCGGCCTGTTCATGTACGACACCATCAACCGGACCTTCATGTCGCGGATCATGATGATCTGGCTGCCGGAGCGGGTGCTGGGCATCGTGCCCAAGGGCGCGCACGATTGGAACGACTTCATCACCCCGGCCGAGATGAAGGGCTATCTGACCTCGGCCGGGTTCGCCCCGATCGGCGCGGCCAAGGGCATTGCCATCCGCGGGCAGAACAAGGACGGCAGCCTCCGGGCCA
>NZ_JASCXP010000167.1:0-14648 GCF_030010695.1 Nocardia sp. CC201C | reverse complement strand
CCCACGCGGACCGGTAGGTGCGGCGGCGTCGCAATTGCGCCGAGCGCGCGGTTCGGCCTGGACATCTTCCGCCAACCGGGACCGATTACCGCGCGTCTTCCCGGTCTTTCCTCTTTTTGGAGGTACAAACACTCCTGTGACTGGTGTTGTTCGTGAGGCGAGAATGGCGCGGCGCTGGGTCGCCTGCGCCGTCGCTCTGCTGCCGTTGGCGGCGGGGATCGCCGTCGCGGGTCCGGTCGTGGCCGCCCCCGAGGCCGCCGTATCGGCTCCGGCGACCGTGCAGCGGGCGGTGTGGCTGACCGACCGGCGCGTGGCGCTGTGGGTGCATTCACCCGCCATGAACGAGGCGGTGCAGATACAGCTGCTGCTGGCGCGGGACTGGAACACCCGCCCGGACGCCAAGTTCCCGGTGCTGTACATGCTCGACGGGCTGCGCGCCCAGGACGACGAGAACGGCTGGACCAAGGACGCGAGCGCCGACGAGTTCTTCGCCGACAAGAACGTGACCGTGGTACTGCCGGTCGGCGGCCAGTCCAGCTTCTACGCCGATTGGCTGCAACCGAACAACGGCCACAACTACAAGTGGGAAACCTTCCTGACCAAGGAACTCCCGCCGCTGCTGGAGGGTCAGTGGCGCGCCACGAATGTGCGTGGCGTGGAGGGCCTTTCGATGGGCGGAACGGCGGCCATGTTCCTGGCCGCGCGCAATCCCGGCTGGGTGCGCCACGCCGCCTCCTACTCCGGATTCCTGACCCTCACCACGCTCGGCATGCCGCAGGCGGTGAATTTCGCCATGCGCGACGCGGGCGGGTTCGATTCCGAGGCCATGTTCGGGCCGCCCACGAGTCCGCTGTGGGCCGAGCATGATCCGTACCAGCTGGCGGACCAGCTGAAGAACATCAGCCTGTACGTTTCCAGCGGCAGCGGCACCGCGGGCGCGACCGATCCGCTCTCCGATATTCCGGGCATCACCACCAATTACGCCGGGATGGGCCTGGAGGTGCTGTCGCGGCTGACGACCCAGAATTTCGTCGCCAAACTCAACAAGATCAGCATTCCGGTGCAGGTGAATTACCGGGCCTCCGGCACCCACACCTGGCCGTACTGGGATTTCGAGATGCGGCAGTCCTGGCCGCAGGCCGCGGCGGCGCTCGGCGTGGACGCGACACCCGCCAACTGCTCGGTGGGCGGCGCGATCGCCGGGGCGGTGCAGGCCAACAACTGGCTGGGCGGCTGCCTGACCGGCGAATACCAGGTGCCCGGCGGTATCGCCCAGGACTTCACCGGCGGACAGGTGTTCTACTCGCAGGCCACCGGCGCGATCCCGACCGGCGGCATGATCGGCGGCAGCTACCAGGGCGTGGCCGGACCGGGTTCCGGGCTGGGCATGCCGACCGGCGGTGAGGCGGCGCTGCCCGACGGCCGCGGTCGCTTCCAGCCCTTCCAGCACGGCTTCATCTACTGGACCCCGGCGACGGGGGCGCATCCGGTGCGCGGCGCGATCCTCGACGAGTGGGCGCGGCTTGGCTACGAGGGCGGCGCGGCCGGTTATCCGACCGGGGCCGAGCAGGCGACCCCGCACAAGGACGGCGTGGTGCAGGGCTTCGAGCACGGCCCGATGTACTTCAGCCCCGCGACCGGCGCGCATCTGGTGCAGGGGCTGATCCTCGGCAAGTACGCCCAGCTCGGTTTCGAGAACAGCGTCTTCGGCTTCCCGACCGCCGGGGAGGTCGGCCTGAAGGACTTCGGCCGGATGAGCCGGTTCGAAGGCGGCAATATCTACTGGAGCCCGCTGTCGGGCGCGTGGGGCGTGCGCAACGGCGCGGTCATGGACGCCTGGGGCGCACTGGGTTTCGAGAACGGACAACTCGGCTTCCCGACCGGCGACGAAACCCAGATCCCCGGCGGCAGCCAGCAGACCTTCCAATTCGGCACGATCGTCGTCAAGGACGACAAGGCCCAGGTGGTCGCCCTCGACGGCCGCCCCATCGCCCTCCCCGGCCCCCCGCCCGCGCCGAACGACCAGCGACAGCCGGACCCGGCCGCCCCGGCTCCCCCGTCACCCGGCCACGAGAACCCGGCCGCTCCGGCCGCCACGCAGCCCGGCGTGGCGACTGCTCCGGCCGCCGCACCCGCCGCGTCCGAGGTAGCCGCGTCCGAGGTAGCCGCGTCCGAAGTCGCCGGATCCGGTGCGGCGGTGTCCGAAGCCGTTGTGCCGCAGCCTTCGGCGGCCGCGCCCGCCCCCGATACCACCTCGGCCGAGCCCTCGGCTGCCACGCCCGCCCCACCCGAGGTGATCGTGCCGCAGCCGCCTGCCGCGGTGCCGCAGTCACCCCCGCCGGAGGTGCCGTCCGCCGCCCCGCAACCTCTCACCCCGGCTCCGGCCGCCGCACCCCCGAACGCCATGCCCGAGCCGGGACCCGCGCCCGCCGTCGTACTCGACATTCCGCCCGCGACACCGGGCGGTCCGGCCGTGGTGCTCGACATCCCTGCGGCGACCCCGCCGCAGCGCCCCTGATCAACCCTGCGCCCGGACAGCCGGTGCGCGGCGCGAAGACACGCGTTCCCCGTCATATCCGGCCGGTCGGTGGAATGGCGCAGGTCACCACGTGTGGCGGCGCTAAGAACTGCATGAGGTTCGTTTTGCTGGGCAACACTTCTCGCTACCTTGCCGCTAGCCTGGTGGCGACCTTGTGCCCCTGGACATCTGTGCCCTGATAGATCCGAGGAAGCGAATTCATGCAACGGACCCGTGGAAAAGTGATCGGCGTGGTGGCGGCGTGCGCCGCCGCCGGATTGCTGGCCGCCTGCGGCGATAACGATTCGACCGCGACCAGCACGCCCACGCTGTCCTCGACCACGCAGGCGAGCTCGTCGGCGGCGCCCTCGACCACCGAGTCGGCCGCCCCCGAATCGCCGCAGTCGACCGAATCGGCCGCGCCTCCGGCGGAGGAGAACACCGAACGTCCGCAGCCGGTGCCGACCGAATTCGTCACGCCGCAGAGCGACGCGCCCGCGCTGAGCGACAAGGACAGGACCTACATCGAGGAACTGAAGAAGCGCGGCGTGACTCCGTCCTCCCCGGATATCGCGCTCAGCGCGGGCAACCTGGTGTGCCAGGGCAAGTCCGAAGGCGCGCCGGAGGACCAGATCATCACCTACGTGACCGCCATCGCGGGCTCCGATCCCACCTTCGACCCGAGCAAGATGCCGGTCGAGGAGGCCGGGAAGATCTACTACGAAGTCGCCTCCGCGAGTTACTGCCGGTGACCCCGCGCCGCCGCTCCGCACGCCGGTCCGCACCGGCGGGATGCCTGCTGTTCCTGGCGGTGGTCGCACTGATCATCGTCGTGGTGATCCTGCTGTGGTACCTGCTGGCGGGGCGGCTGCGCCTGCCCGGCCCGACACCGCCCGGGCCGAAGGAGCCGACCTCCCAGCCCGCGTCCTGCCCGGATGTGCTGATGCTGTCGGTGCCGGGCACCTGGGAGTCGTCGAGCGACGACGACCCCTACAACCCGTCGGCCAATCCGATCTCGCTCATGCTGAACATCTCCAACCCGATCCGGGAGCGGTTCCCGAACGACCGGGTGGAGGTCTACACCGTCCCGTACGTGGCGCAGTTCTCCAATCCCATCGCCATTCCGCCGGACGGTCAGCAGTCCTACAACAAGAGCCGCTCCGAGGGCATCGCCCGCGCCACCGACAAGCTGGCGCAGACCCATCGGGACTGTCCGCTCACCACCTACGTGATCGCGGGCTTCTCGCAGGGTGCCGTGATCGCCGGTGACGTGGCCGCGGATATCGGCGCGGGCAAGGGCCCGGTGCCCGCCGACAAGGTGCTCGGCGTGACCGTGCTCGCCGACGGCCGCCGGGTCGACGGGCCGGGACAGGCCATCGAAATCGGCAATGCCCCGCCCGGGGTGGGCGCGGAGGTCGCGCTCAAGGGCCTGAACGTCCCCGGCATCACCATGACCGGACCGCGGCCCGGCTTCGGCAAGCTGGCCGACCGCACCTACACCATCTGCGCCCCGGGCGACCTCATCTGCGATTCCCCGGATCAGGCGCTGAACCCGGTCAATTTCCTCAGCAGCGTCGGCACCCTGGTGCGCGCGGCCGGGAACCCGGTGCACAGCCTCTACAACGGGTACGTGGTGGACGACAGCGGCACCACCGCCACCCAGTGGACGGTGAACTGGGCGGCCGGGCTCATCGAGGGCGCTCCGCATCCACCGCATTCGTGACCGGAACCACCTGGTCGGGGCGCTGTGGCGAACAACCCTCCGTATTGGGGGCTTGCGCCCGTCGACCGACCCCGTGGTTTGGCGCACAACCTGTAAAGTGCTCCGAGATTGTGACGCCGGTCGATGAGGCCCGGCGGCGCAGAGCAATCGATCTCAGCCAGGAGCATCAGTTCAATGACAGGAGTCGCCGTACCGGCCGGTCGCGAGACCGTGCCGAGTACACCGCCGCGGGCATTCCGCTTCGCGGCGGCCGGCGAGGGTAACCCGTCCGAAGGCGGGGCGCGCAAGTTCATCAAGCTCGCGCAGCGGGCCGAGGATTTCGGATACGACGCGTTCGCCGTACCCGATGCCCTGGGTCCCCAGGTGGGTCCGATCGCTGCCCTCGGTGCCCTGGCGGTGGCCACGGACCGAATCCGGCTCGGAACCTCGATGCTGGCCAACGGTTTTCGGCATCCGGTGGTGCTGGCCAAGGAGGCCGCCACCCTGGATGTGCTGTCCCGGGGCCGGTTGGAGCTGGGTGTGGGCGCGGGCTGGCTGGCCGACGACTTCGACGCGGCGGGCATCGACTTCGACGCACCCGCGGTGCGACTGGAGCGCTTGGACGAGACCCTGACGATCCTGGACGTGCTGCTGCGCGGTCAGGAATGTCACTTCGAGGGCAAGCACTACCGGGTGCGGGGGATCAGGGGTGCGCCGCGACCGCGGCAGGGCCCGCGTCCCCCGCTGGCCACCGGTGGCGGCGGACCGCGCCTGCTGCGCCTGGCGGCCCGGCACGCCGACATCATCTCGGTGGTGCCGCCCACCACACCCGAAGGACGGATGCTGCTGTCCGGTATCACGCTCGACCGAACCGTCGAGCGGGTGCGGATCATCCGGGAGGCGGCCGGGCCGCGCTTCCCGGAGATCGAATTGAACTGGGCGATCACCGCGGTGATCGTCACCGACGATCGGGAGCGCGCCGCCGCCATGGCGCTCGACGCGATCGACAAGGGCCTGCATCCGAACCTGGATGTGGACGTACGGCTGTCGGTGGAGCAGATCCTCGAGTCACCGTATGTGGCGATCGGCACCCACGAGCAGATCGCCGACCACATCCGCCGGGTGCGGCAACTCACATCCATGTCCTACGTGGGCGTATTTCCCACTCAGATGGAGGCATTCGCACCGGTGATCCCCTTGTTGCGACATGAGTGAGCAGGCAGATCGGATCGCTCCGGACACTGGTCCGGCGCCTGCTCTGTAACATGTCCCTGGTTTGAGTACATCTAGCCAATAGGCGGTCACCGCGCAGACCGCAACAGAATTCTGCAGGTTGGCTCTTGCACGTTAGAGCACCGGCGGGCGAAAGAGAGTCGGGGCCTCACAGGTAACAGCGGCCGTATCGCCGCCCCTGCTTCGTGTGCCTCGGAGGAGAAGGAATGGACGAGACTTTCGACGACTACCTGGACGAAACCGGGAAGATCACGATTCCCGAGGGCCGGACCCTGGTCGATTACGTCGAGAAGCACACGATCGGTAACGACGCCAACGATCTGGCGTACCGCTACATCGACTACTCGCGGGAGCGCGACGGCGAGTACCAGGACCTGACCTGGAGCCAGTTCGGCACGCGGCTGCGCGCGGTGGCCGCCCGACTGCAGCAGGTGACCAAGGAGGGCGATCGGGTCGCGATCCTCGCCCCCCAGGGGCTGGATTACGTCATCTCCTTCTTCGCCGCCATCTACGCGGGCTGCATCTCGGTGCCGCTGTTCGATCCGGACGAGCCGGGCCACACCGACCGCCTGCACGCCGTGCTCGGCGACTGCACCCCCTCCGCGATCCTGACGGCCAGCTCCTCCGCCGCCGGTGTTCGCCAGTTCTTCCGCGCCCTGCCCGCCGCCCAGCGTCCGCGCATCATCGCCGTCGACGCCATCCCCGACAGCGTCGGCGAGACCTGGGTGCGTCCGGACATCACCGTGGACGACATCGCGTACCTGCAGTACACCTCGGGTTCCACGCGCGTCCCGGCCGGTGTGGAGATCACCCACCGCGCCGTCGGCACCAACCTGCTGCAGATGGTGCACGCCCTGGATCTGAACTGGAATTCCCGCGGCGTCACCTGGCTGCCGCTGTTCCACGACATGGGTCTGCTGACGGTGATCCTGCCCGCCGTGGGCGGCAAGTACATCACCATCATGTCGCCGTCGGCGTTCGTGCGCCGTCCCTCGCGCTGGATCAACGAGCTCGCGGCCGTCGCCGACGGGGCCGGAACGTTCGCCGCGGCACCGAATTTCGCCTTCGAGCACGCCGCCGCGCGGGGTCGCCCGAAGAACGGCGAGACGCTGGACCTGTCGAATGTCATCGGCCTGATCAACGGTTCCGAGCCGGTGACGGTCTCCTCGATGAAGAAGTTCAACGAGGCGTTCGCCCCGTACGGCCTGCCCAAGACGGCCATCAAGCCCTGCTACGGCATGGCCGAGGCCACCCTGTTCGTGTCGGCCACCCGCCACGAGGACGAGGCCAAGGTCATCTACGTCGACCGTGACGAGCTCAACGCGGGCCGTGTCAAGAAGGTGGAGCAGGGCACGCCCAACTCCATCGCCCAGGTGAGCTGCGGTTACGTCGCGCATTCGCAGTGGGCCACCATCGTCGACGCCGAGACCATCGACGACCCCGAGGGCGCGCTGGAGCTGCCCGAGGGCCGCGTCGGCGAGATCTGGCTGCACGGCAACAACATCGGCATCGGCTACTGGGGTCGCGAGGACGAGACCCAGAACACCTTCCGTAACCGCCTGGTGCGCCGCCTGCCCGAGGGCAGCCACGCCGAGGGCACCCCGGACGACGCGCACTGGATGCGCACCGGCGACTACGGCGTGTACATCGACGGCGAGCTCTACATCACCGGCCGCGTCAAGGACCTGGTGATCGTGGACGGCCGCAACCACTACCCGCAGGACCTGGAGTTCTCCGCGCAGGAGGCGTCCACCGCGCTGCGTCCGGGTTTCGTCGCCGCCTTCGCCGTCCCGGCGAATCAGCTGCCCGCCGAAGTCTTTGCCGCCGACAGCCATTCGGGCCTGTCCTTCGACGCCGACGACGCGTCCGAACAGCTGGTCATCGTGGCCGAGCGCGGTCCGGGCGCGGGCAAGGCCGATCCGCAGCCGATCGCCGACGCGGTGCGCGCGGCGGTCTCGCAGCGGCACGGCGTGACCGCCCGCGACATCCTGCTCGTTCCGGCGGGCTCGATTCCGCGCACCTCCAGCGGCAAGATCGCGCGCCGCGCGTGCAAGGCGGCATATCTGGAGGGCACACTGCGTGGTGGTTACACGCAGCAAGCTTTCCCCGATGCACCAGACGAGGAGTGAGGCGTAAGCCTCATACGCAATGGCGCGGGTCGTGTGGCCCGCGCCATTCACTGCATTCAGTGCCGTGCACCCGACGCAGACAGGTAGCTTGAAGAACTGATGGCTGAGAACGAGGGCAACGTCCCCACCGAGACGATCGAGTCCGCGGCAACCGAGGCGACCGCGACTGTCGAACGGGCCGCAGGCACCGATATGTCGGTGGCTGAGCTGCGAGAATGGTTGCGGCGCTGGGTGGCCGACGCCACCGGTCAGCCCATCGAGAACATCACGGTGGACCGGCCGATGGAGGAGTTCGGCCTCGCCTCCCGCGACGCGCTCGCCCTCGGCGGCGATATCGAGGACCTCACGGGGGTGGTGCTGAACGCGACCATCGTCTACCAGCATCCGACCATCGCCTCACTGGCCGAGCGGATCATCAACGGTGAGCCGGACGCGCCGGAGGACACGCCGGACGATTCCTTCTATACCGCCGGATATCAGCCGGGGGAGGCGCACGACATCGCCATTGTCGGCCTGTCGACCCGACTGCCGGGTGCCGGGGATACACCCGAGTCGACCTGGGAATTCATTCTCAATGGCGGCGACGCCATTCGCGACCTACCCGAGGGCCGCTGGGACGAGTTCAAATCCGACCCGCAGGCCCTGGCCGCCATCGAGAACGGCAATACCAAGGGCGGCTACCTCGATCAGGACGTGGTGAAGGGCTTCGACGCGGAGTTCTTCGCCATGTCGCCCATCGAGGTGGAGCGCGTCGATCCGCAGCAGCGGCTCATGATGGAGCTGACCTGGGAAGCCCTGGAGCACGCGCGGATTCCCGCGAGCGATCTCAAGGGCGGCCCGGTCGGTGTCTTCATCGGCTCGTCGACCAGCGACTTCATGCTGGTCACGGCGCTGGGTCTGGGTAAGGAGCCCGATCCGAACGTGCCCCTGTCGGCCGAGGCGTACGCCCTGCTGGGCGCGTCCACGGGCATCATCGCCAACCGCGTCTCCTACTTCTTCGACTTCCGCGGCCCGTCGGTGACCATCGACACCGCCTGCTCCTCCACGCTGGTGGCGGTGCACGACGCGGTGCGGTCGCTGCGCAACGGCGATTCCGATGTGGCGCTGGCCGGTGGCGTGAACATGATTCTCGCCCCGATGGCCAGCCTCGGTTTCGATATCAACGGCGCGGTCGCCAAGGACGGCCACATCAAGGCGTTCTCTTCTGATGCCGACGGCATGGTCCGCTCCGAGGGCGCGGGCCTGGTGGTGCTCAAGCGCCTGGCCGACGCCGAACGCGACGGCGACAAGATCTACGCGGTCATCAAGGGCTCGGCCGTCAACAATGACGGCCGCTCCAACGGCATCTTCGCGCCGAACCCGGACGCGCAGGCCGACGTGCTGCGCCGCGCCTACCGCGATGCCGGTATCGCGCCCTCCACCGTCGACTACATCGAGGCGCACGGCACCGGCACCCTGATCGGCGATCCCATCGAGGCCGACGCCCTGGGCCGGGTGGTGGGTCGCGGTCGCGAGGCCGACAAGCCCGCCCTGCTCGGTTCGGCCAAGACCAACTTCGGCCACCTGGAATCGGGAGCCGGTGCGGCCAGCCTCGCCAAGATCATTATGGCGTTGCAGCACAATGTCATTCCGCCGAATATCAACTTCGCCGGGCCGAACCCGTACATCCCGTTCGACCAGGCGCACCTGAAGGTCGTCGAGCAGCCGACCGAGTTCCCGCGCTACAGCGGCAAGGCCACCATCGGTGTCTCCGGCTTCGGTTTCGGCGGCACCAACGCCCACGTGGTCATCCAGGAGTACGTGCCCACCCCGGCCGTTCCGGAGAGCGGCGGCACCGCCGATCTCGACAGCTCCGGCCTCGACAGCTCCGGACTCGACAACGAGGCCACCGACGTGCTGGCCGAGGCCGAGAAGCTGGTGGAAGCCGCCGCGCCCGAGCCGGAATGGGCCGAACGTGACGAGCCGCTGCCGGTGATCCTGCCGGTGTCGGCGTACCTGCCCTCGCGCCGTAAGCGCGCCGCCGCCGATCTCGCCGACTGGCTGGAGAGCGACGCGGGCGAGAACACCCCGCTCGAGGATGTGGCCCGGGCACTGGCCAAGCGCAGCCACCAGCGTTCGCGCGGCGTCGTCATCGCTAAGAACCGCGACGAGGCGATCGCGGGCCTGCGCGCCATCGCAGCCGGTAAGCCCGGCCCGGGCGTCTTCACCGCCGATTCCCCGGCGGCCGAGGGCCCGCTGTGGGTGATGGCCGGTTTCGGCGCGCAGCACCGGAAGATGGGAAAGCAGCTCTACCAGGAGAACCGCATCTTCCGCGAGACCGTCGACCAGGTCGACGAACTCGTGGTGGACGAGGCCGGGTATTCGGTCAAGGAGATGATCCTCGACGACGCCCAGGACTGGGATATCGGCACCGGTCAGGTCGGCACCTTCACCATTCAGGTGGGTCTGGCGGCCGTGCTGCGCGCCCACGGCGCGGAACCCGCGGGCGTGGTCGGCCATTCGCAGGGTGAGGTCGCCGGGGCCTATATCTCCGGCGGCATGAACCTGGAGGACGCCGTCCGGGTGATCTGCTCGCGCGGTCGCCTCATGGGCGAGGGCGAGGCCATGATCACCGACGACCAGGTGCGCAATATGGCGCTGGTCGAGCTGAGCGCCACCGATATCGAGGCCATGCTGCCGGAGTATCCGGATGTGGAGGTCGCGGTGTACGCCGCACCGACCAATACCGTGATCGGCGGCCCGCCGGATCAGGTGCACGCCATCGTCGCCAAGGTGGAGGAGCAGGGCAAGTTCGCCCGCGTGCTCCAGACCCGCGGCGCGGGCCACACCTCCCAGATGGATGTGCTGCTGGGCGAACTCGCCGCCGAGCTGGCCGGTATCGAGCCGACCAAGCTGAAGGTGGACCTGTACTCGACCGCCCACAAGGACACCGTGTACCGCGCGGGCCACGCCCCCGTGCACGATGTGGACTACTGGGTCACCAATATGCGCGGCTCGGTGTACTTCACCAATGCCGTGCGCCAGGCGGTGGACACCGGTATCACCACCTTCCTGGAGCTGGCCCCGAACTCGGTCGCGCTCATGCAGGTGCTGGGCACCACGTACGCGGCGGGCGTGCACAATG
Source organism: Nocardia sp. CC201C (assembly GCF_030010695.1). Classification (NCBI taxonomy): domain Bacteria; kingdom Bacillati; phylum Actinomycetota; class Actinomycetes; order Mycobacteriales; family Nocardiaceae; genus Nocardia; species Nocardia sp. CC201C. Next base: position 3,942 of record NZ_JASCXP010000167.1, on the reverse strand, counting down.
CCGCGCTCATCCCGACCCTGAAGCGCAAGGAGGACGAGTCGGCGGCCGTCATCGCCGCGCTCGCCCAGCTGTACGTCAACGGCCACCGGGTGGACCTGCCGTCGCTGCTGCCCGCGGGCGACTACGCGGATATTCCGCGGACGGCGTTCGTGCGCAAGGAATACTGGCCCAAAGTGGCGCTGGCGTCGGGCTCCGGCAATACCCGGGTGCCGGGCGCGCACGTGTCGCTGCCCGACGGCCGCCACGTGTGGGAGGTGCAGGCCGCTGCCGTCACCGATCTCGGCGCACTGGTGAAAGCCGCTGCCGCGCAGGTGTTCTCGGACGTGCAGGCCGGTGCGTCCTACGCCTACGGCCCCATCCCGGCGGCGGGTACCCTCACCACCACGCTCACCCCCTACCCGGGTGGCGCGGCGGCGCAGGTGCACGCCAAGGTGGGCAACTCGTTCACGCTGCTCTTCGACGGTGTCGTGACCTCGGGTGCCCCGCTGCCGGAACCCGTTGCCGCGCAACCGGTCCAGCAGGCGGCCGAGTCGGCCCCCGCCGAGGTCGCGGTGGTCGCGGCCGCGGGTGAGCGCTGGGATCCCAACAGTTCCCAGACCATCGAGGACCGCCTGGCCATCATCGTCGCCGAATCCATGGGCTACGCCGTGGAGGACCTCCCCATGGAGATCCCCCTCATGGAACTCGGCCTGGACTCCCTGATGGCCATGCGCATCAAGAACCGCGTCGAATACGAATTCGACATCCCGCAACTCCAGGTGCAAGCGGTCCGCGACGCCAACCTCCTCGAGGTCGGCAAGGTGCTGCGCTACGCCATCGAACACCGCGACGAGGTCGCCGCCCTGGCCGCCCGCCAAGCCTCCGGCGAAGGCGAACTCGCGGTCGACGCCGACTTCGTCTCCGCCGCTCGCGCCGCCATGGCCACCGGCGCAGACCCCCTGGCCGCCGCCCTCGGCAACCCCGACGGTGCCGCCGCACCCGACCAGTCTGCCGCGGACACCTCCGCGTCGGGCCAGCCTGCCGCGGATGACGCCGCGTCGGGCCAGCCTGCCCCCGACACCGCTGCGCTTGGGCAGTCTGCGCCAGGGGCGCAGGGTGGGCAAGCGCAGCACACTCCGAGCGAGAGCGATTCCCAACCGGACACCTTCGAGGCCGCCCCTCCGGCAGCGGAAACCGACAAGGACAACGTCCCCCCGCGCGACGCGGCCGAACGCCTCACCTATGCCACCTGGGCCGTGGTGACCGGCAAGTCGGCAGGCGGCATCTTCAATGCCCTGCCGATCCTGGACGACCAGACAATGGAGAAGCTGGCAGCCCGCCTGTCGGAACGCGTCAAGGCCCAGATCGACATCGACGAGCTGCGCGACGCCGAAACCATCGAGAAGATGGCCGATATCGTGCGCGGCTTCCAGGACAAGGCCGACGTGGACGGCTTCGTGCGCACCCTGCGCGCGAAGGAGCCCGGCTCGGATGCGTTGCCGGTCTTCGTCTTCCACCCGTCCGGCGGCAACACCCTGGTCTACGAGCCGCTGCTGAAGCGCCTTCCGGCCAATACGCCCATGTACGGCTTCGAACGGGCCGAGGGTTCGATCGAAGAGCGTGCCCGCCAGTACATTCCGGAGATCCGCAAGATCCAGCCGGATGGCCCGTACGTCTTCTACGGCTGGTCGCTGGGTGCGGTGTTCGCGCTGACGGTCGCCCAGATCATGCGTGCCGAGGGCGCGGATGTGCGCCTGGTGGGTCTGATCGACCTCGCGATTCCGACCGAGCCCGAGGACAATTCGCCCGAGGCCCGGGTGGCGCGGATTCGGCGCTTCCAGGCGTTCGCCCAGAAGACCTACGGCTTCCAGGGCGAACTGGACGACGAGCAGATCGAGGAACTGGCCGCCGCCAGCGACGAGGAGCAGTACCAGATCATCATCGAACTGGTGAAATTCGCGGGCGTCGACATCCCGGGTGGGGTGCTCGAGCATCAGAAGCAGTCGTGGATCGAGAATCGCGAACTCCAGCAGGTCACTCCGTCGCGTTACGAAGGTCACGTGGTTCTTTACCTCGCCGACCGCTACCACGACGGGATCATCGAACTGGAACCGCGATTCGGCGACCGTAAGCCGAATGGCGGCTGGGATGAGCACATCCCGAATCTGGAGATCATCCACATCCCGGGTGACCACCTCCAGATCATCGACGAACCCCGCATCGCCACCATCGGTGCCGACCTGACGAAGAAGCTGACCGAGATCGATTCCGCGAACTAGGTTTCGCGAAAGGAGACCAGTGAGCACTACCGCCGAGAAACTCGCCGACCTGCGACAGAAGCTGGACGTCGCGAGGGAACCGGCGGGTGAAGCGGGAGTCGCGAAGCGGGCGCGCAAGGGTATCCCTTCCGCCCGCGACCGGATCAATATGCTGCTCGATCCGGGCTCCTTCGTGGAAATCGGTGCGCTGGTTCGCAATCCCGGTGACAAGAAGGCGCTGTACGGCGACGGCGTCGTCACCGGGCACGGTCTCGTCGACGGCCGCCCGGTGGCGGTGTTCTCCCACGACCAGACCGTGTACGGCGGTTCGGTCGGTGAGATGTTCGGCCGCAAGGTCGCGGGCATCATGGAGTTCGCCGCCAAGGTGGGTTGTCCGGTGGTGGGCATCAACGATTCCGGCGGCGCACGCGTGCAGGAGGCGGTGACGTCGCTGGCCTGGTACGCCGAGCTGGGCCGCCGTCAGGAGCCGCTGTCGGGTCTGGTGCCGCAGATCTCCATGATTCTGGGCAGCTGTGCCGGCGGCGCGGTGTACGCGCCGATCAATACCGATGTGGTGGTGGCGACCGAGGCCGCCTACATGTTCGTCACCGGCCCCAAGGTGATTCGCGAGGTCACCGGCGAGGATGTGAGTCTCGAGGAGCTCGGCGGCGCGCACAGCCAGGCGCAGTACGGCAATATCCACCATGTCGCCAAGGACGAGGCGGCGGCGTTCCAGTGGGTGCGCGAGTATCTGTCGTATCTGCCGTCGAGCTGCCAGGAGTTGGCGCCGATCGTGAATCCGGGCCTGGAGCCGGAGATCACCGAAACCGATCTGGAACTGAACTCGATCGTGCCCGACGCCGACAATGCCGGGTACGACATGCACGAGATCCTGTTGCGCATCTTCGACGACGGCGATTTCCACGAGTTCGGTGAGTCGGCGGGCAAGAACATGATCTGCGGGTTCGCCCGGGTGGACGGCCGCAGTGTGGGTGTGGTCGCGAATCAGCCGATGGTGTACGCGGGTGCGCTGGACGCCCGCGCGTCCGACAAGGCCGCCCATTTCATCCGGCTCTGCGACGCCTTCGAGATCCCGCTGGTGTTCGTGGTGGACACGCCGGGCTTCCTACCCGGGGTCGAGCAGGAGAAGATCGGCGTCATCAAGCGCGGCGGCCGATTCCTGTTCGCCTTCGTCGAAGCCACCGTCCCCAAGGTGACCGTGGTGATCCGAAAGTCGTACGGCGGCGGCTACGCCGTCATGGGATCAAAGCAGCTCGGCGCGGATGTCAATCTGGCCTGGCCGACCGCCCGCATCGCGGTCATGGGCGCGGAGAGCGCGGTCAGCCTGATCGGCGCGAAGACCATCGACGCGGCCCCCGAGGAGCAGCGCGCCGCCATCCGCCAGCAGATGATCGACTTCTACAACGCCACCGTCGCCACCCCCTGGGTGGCGGCCGAACGCGGCTACATCGACGCCGTCATCGAACCGGCCACCACCCGCCTGGAGATCCGCCGGGCGCTGCATCTGCTCCGCGACAAGACCGTCGCCCGCAACCCCCGCAAACACCACCTGCTGCCGCTGTAGAAGCCAGCCCGTGCCCGGCGTGCGAGGCCGCTTTGCCCGCGTTCGGCGTGCGAGCCGCTTTGCCTGTGTTCGGCGTGCGAGCCGCTTTGCCCGCGTTCGGCACGCGAGCCGCTTTGCCCG
>NZ_JASCXP010000166.1:0-14681 GCF_030010695.1 Nocardia sp. CC201C | reverse complement strand
ACCCACACGCTTCGGGCTATAACTTGGCCGCGGGGCGGTTTGCGCAGGGCGGGCGGCCCGAAGAACTGCGGCATGAACAGCACGAACCCGGCCGCGAATACCATGGCCGCGTAACGGGCGGCACTGTCCCGCAACGCGACCGCGACCCACACACTCGCCGCAGCCACCGTGATCAGTCCGATTCCGAACATCGCCGCCGGAATGGGGGCGAACCGGAGTGCGTCGGCCACCGCGAGCAGATCGTCGCGGTCGCCCTCGGTCGCCATCGCGTACAAACCGAAATCCTCGGCACCGTAGTAGGGAAGCGTCAATCCCGTGCCCACCCACATGGCGGCCGCCGGTCCGATCCCGATGCGATCGCGAATGCCGAGCAGCCCGAGGGATACGAGCACGAATCCGATCATGGCGCAGACATGTGACACCACCCATAGGGTGGACCCCATGGCGGCGGCCGCGCCCTCCGTCGTGGTCTCGTCGTGCCACGGCCGCAGCACCGGGTAGAGGAGAAACAGCACGCCAGCGGCGGTGAGTGTATATCTGGCCATTCGAGAACTCCGACCGATCGGGAAACTGCTGGGGGAGGGCGAATCTCACCCGCCGCCGACACTAACCCGACATTCGCCCAGCGGCAGCGCGACCGCAGCGACTACGGCGTACTGGGCTTGCGTGCCTCGACCAGCGTGCGCGCGGCGTACGCGATGAACGGACCCTCCCGCTCGATCCGCTGGTGCAGGTCGCGCAGCCGATCGCGATAGGCGTCCACGGTGAAGCCGGGCACCATCCAGATGACCTTGCGCAGGAAGTAGATCACCGCGCCGATGTCGTGGAACTCCATGCGCAGCCGCTCCGGCTCACACCGCACGATCTCCAGCCCCGCCGCCCGCGCCGCGCCGGTCTCGGCGTCGGGATGGCGTTCGCCGCGCGCCTGCGGCTGCGGCCCGAGGAAGTATTCGACGAGTTCGAACACACTGGCCGGGCCGACGTGCTGGGCGAAGTAGGTGCCGCCGGGTTCCAGCACGCGCGCGATCTCCGCCCACCAGATGGTGGCCGGATGCCGGCTCGTCACCAGATCGAAGGCGTCGTCCGCGAAGGGCAGCGGCGGTTCGTCCGGATCGGCGACCACCACGACCCCGCGCGGATGCAGCAGCCGGGTGGCCTTCGCCAGATTCGGCGGCCACGATTCGGTGGCGACCATGGTCGGCGGAAACGTCGGTGCCTCGGCCAGCACCTCACCGCCGCCGGTCTGGATATCCAGGGCGGCGCGCGCCCGCGCCAGCCGCCGCGCCTGCTGCTTCCGGTACCCCCACGACGGGCGCTCCTCGCTGGCGCGGCCGTCCAGCCAGGAGAAATCCCAGCCGTCCACCGCTACCGACTCGGCCTCCGCCACGAGTTCGTCGAAGTCACGTCCCATAACCGTCGATCCTCGCAGTCCGGGGCAAACGATTTTCGCGGCGCGCCCGGTCGGCGACCGGATCGGAGGGATGCGGTACGTGTGTTCGAATGTGAGTTCCGGTAGCGTTGTCGCCACGATGACTACGCCCACGCCACGCCCGCATGCGCCCGTGCCCGGCCCCCGCCCCGGGGCGCCACTGCCCGGTCAGCATCTGCCGGGCGCGAATCAAGCGGACTTCGCCGATCCGGGTCGGGTGCGCGCGGAGGTCGACGAGTTGCTGGCGGAATTGCACGCGGGTGCGCGGGATTCGAGCGGCGAGGGGATCGATATCGCGCGGCGGGCCCGCATCCTCGAGCAGGCGCACGAGGTCTTGGTGCAGGCCCTGGCAACGGTGGACAAGATCTGAGGTGGCCAGGCGCGCACGAGTGGACGCGGAACTGGTTCGCCGCGGATTGGCGCGGTCGCGGGAACACGCGGTCGAGCTGATCTCGGCGGGTCGCGTCCTGATCAATGGAACGGTCGCCACCAAACCGGCGACGGGGGTGGAGACCGCGACCCCGCTGCTGGTGCGGGAGGAGCCCGACGAAGTGCGGTGGGCCTCGCGCGGCGCGCACAAACTGCTGGGTGCGCTGGCGGCGTTCGAACCGCAGGGTGTCACCGTCGCGGGTAAGCGGTGCCTGGACGCGGGCGCGTCCACCGGCGGGTTCACCGACGTGCTGCTGTCGAAGGGGGCCGCGGCGGTGGTGGCCGCCGATGTCGGCTACGGCCAACTCGTCTGGCGGCTGCGCAGCGACGACCGCGTCGAGGTGCACGACCGCACCAACGTGCGGGCCCTGACCCCGGAACTCATCGGGGGCACAGTCGAATTGGTGGTGGCGGACCTGTCTTTCATCTCCCTCGGCCTGGTGCTGCCCGCGCTGGCACTGTGCTGCGCCCCGGCCGCGGATCTGTTGCCGATGGTGAAACCCCAGTTCGAGGTGGGCAAGGAACGCGTCGGGTCCGGCGGTGTGGTGCGGGATCCGGCGCTGCGCGCGGAGGCGGTGCGTGCGGTGGCCGCGGCCGCCGCACGGCTGGGACTGCGCACCCACGGCGTGGTCGCGAGCCCGCTGCCGGGACCGTCGGGGAATGTGGAGTACTTCCTCTGGCTGCGCAAGGAGCCGTCCGGCGCCGACCATTCGGCCGGGTCGATCGCCGGCACCGCAGCGGACTCGTCCGTGAGTGCGCACCCGGGAGTTCCGTCCGTTCCGGAAGACGGTGCGGGAACCGGTCACCCGGCCGCGCCCGAGGCGGCGGCTGTCGGTGCCGCCGCCTACGATGCGGTCGAGGAGGAACGGGTGGCGGCGCTGATCCAGCGCGCGGTGGAGGAGGGTCCGCAGTGAGCGGGGAGAGCGGTCGGTTGCACGACGCGAAGACTCGGGAGATCCTGCTGGTCGCCCACCCCGGCCGCGCCGAACTCACCGAGACCGCGCACCGGGTGGCGAAGATCTTCGAGCAGTTCGGGATCGGCCTGCGGGTGCTGGCGGACGAGGCGTACAGCACCCGCTTCGACACCGACGAGCAGGGCCGCCCCGACGGGTATCCGGTGCGTGTGATGGAGCACGGCCCCGAAGCCGCCATCGGTTGCGAAATGGTGCTCGCCCTCGGCGGTGACGGCACCTTCCTGCGGGCGGCGGAACTCGCCCGCGAGGCCAATGTGCCGGTGCTGGGCATCAATCTGGGCCGCATCGGTTTCCTCACCGAGGCCGAGGCCGAGAATCTGGACGAGGCCCTCGCCCAGGTGGTGCGCCGTGACTACCGCATCGAGCGGCGCATGACCATCGATGTCACCGTGCGCGTGGACGATACGATCACCGAACGCGGGTGGGCGCTCAACGAGGCCAGTATCGAGAATTCGGCGCGGATGGGGGTGCTGGAGGTCGTCCTCGAAGTGGACGGCCGCCCGGTCTCGTCCTTCGGCTGTGACGGCGTGCTGGTCGCCACCCCCACCGGTTCCACCGCGTACGCGTTCTCCGCGGGCGGCCCGGTGGTGTGGCCGGAACTCGAGGCGCTGCTGGTGATCCCGAGCAATGCCCACGCCCTGTTCGCGCGACCCCTGGTGGCCAGCCCGGATTCGCGCATAGCGGTGGAAACCGTTGCGACGGGCCACGATGCGATAGTTTTCCTCGACGGCCGACGCACCCTCGCACTGCCGCGAGGCGGCCGGGTCGAGGCGGTCCGTGGGACCGAGCCGGTACTGCTGGTGCGGCTGGATTCCGCACCCTTCGCGGATCGGATGGTGCGCAAATTCCAGTTGCCCGTGACAGGCTGGCGGGGCCGCTCGTCTGCCCGGCTGGGCGCGGAGGAGGAAGCCCGCGTAACCACGCAGCGACCCCGAGCAGGCGACGTCGAACACCGCCGAACGGAGAGCACGAGTGCTGACAGAGATCAGGATTGACGGCCTGGGCGTCATTTCCACCGCCACAGCGCAATTCCATGAGGGTTTGACCTGTTTGACCGGTGAGACGGGCGCGGGGAAGACGATGGTGGTGACCAGCCTGCACCTGCTGAGCGGTGCGCGCGCCGACCCCGGCCGGGTTCGGTTGGGTGCGTCGCGGGCGGTGGTGGAGGGCCGCTTCACCCTCGACGAGGTACACGAGGGCGCCGTCGCCGAAGTGGACGGGGTGCTGGAATCCACCGGCGCCGAACGCGATGACGACGGTTCCATCATCGCCGTGCGCACCGTGGGCAGCGACGGCCGCTCCCGCGCGCACCTGGGCGGGCGCAGCGTTCCGGCCGCGGTGCTGTCGGATTTCACGACGCCGCTGCTCACCGTGCACGGTCAGAACGATCAGTTGCGGCTGCAGCGGCCCGATCAGCAGTTGCACGCCCTGGACCAGTTCGCCTCCGACAGCGTCGGTCCGCTGCTGCGCAAATATCAGAAGGAGCGGCGCAAGTGGCTCGACGCCCGCACCGAACTGCTCGAACGCACCGCGCGCAGTAGGGAACTGGCGCTCGAGGCCGCCCAGCTCGAGCAGTCGCTGACCGAAATCGACGCCATCGCACCGCAACCCGGTGAGGACGAACACCTGGTGTCCGAGGTGCGGCGGCTCTCGGATCTGGATTCGCTGCGTGAGGCGGCCGCCACCGCGCACGACGCGCTGGCCGGTCCGGCCGACGCTCCCGGTGAGGGCGGCGGTGCGCTGGATCTGCTGGGCACCGCCCGCGCCCGCATCGAGGCGGCCGAGGATCCGGCGCTGGCGGGGTTGGCCCCGCGGCTCGGCGACGCCATCGCGGTGGTCGTCGACCTGACCACCGAACTCAGCTCCTACCTGTCGGATCTGCCGTCGGATCCCGGTGCGCTCGACACCATGCTGACCCGGCAGGCCGAACTCAAAACGCTGACCCGGAAATACGCCCCCGATATCGACGGCGTAATCGCCTGGGCGAATGAGGCGCGCACCCGCCTGGACTCCCTGGACGTCTCCGAGGAGGCGCTGTCGGCGCTGTCGGCCGAGGTCGACAGCGCGGCGGAGAAGGTGCGCGAGGCGGCGCGCAAACTCACCGCCGCGCGCACCAGGGCGGCGGGCAAACTCGCGACCGCGGTGAGCGCCGAACTGTCCGGCCTGGCCATGGGGCGCGCCAAACTCGAGGTCGTGGTGCGGCCGCTCCCGGCCGCCGCCCAGGATTCCGCGCCGTTGAAGGTGGACGGTTCGGAACTGCATGCCGGTTCCAGCGGTGTGGACGAGGTGGAATTCCGGCTCGCGGCGCATTCCGGCGCGCAGCCGCTGCCGTTGAGCAAGAGTGCCTCCGGCGGTGAGCTCTCACGCGTCATGCTCGCCCTGGAAGTGGTGCTGGCCAGTTCCGAGCACGGCACCACCATGGTTTTCGACGAGGTGGACGCCGGGGTCGGCGGCCGCGCGGCCGTCGAGATCGGCCGCCGCCTGGCCACTCTGGCGCGCACCCACCAGGTGATCGTGGTGACCCATCTACCGCAGGTGGCGGCCTTCGCCGATACCCACCTGGTGGTGGACAAGGTGGACGACGGCAAGGGCGTCAACTCCGGGGTCCGCGCCCTCACCCAGGACGAGCGCGTCGCCGAACTGGCCCGCATGCTGGCCGGTCTCGGCGACACCGAGACCGGCCGCGCCCACGCCTGGGAGCTGCTCACCACCGCGCACGCCGAAAAGGTCGGCGCGGTCGACTGATTCGCGATCGGACGGCTGCGGCGTCGCCGCAGGCGGGTGAGCGCGCCGGTGGCCGCACCGAGTTCGCCCACGCGGGGCGATACTGCCGCTGTCGGCGCGCCGGCGCGGCTCAGCAGCAGCTCGGTCACCGGCCAGCCCGCGACATTCACCGAGACCCCGTTGCGTCGATACCCATCGAATACCACGTACGCGGCCGCGACCCGGTGGCGGCTCGTATCGGAATCCCGAGCCGACATGGCGAGGCCCGCCTCCGGAGCGGAGACGGGCCGGTCGGAGGCGGGTTCGCCCTACTTCACCGCTTTGCGAGCGCCACTGAGAAAGGCGTTGATCAGGCCCTTCAGACCCAACTCCAGGGCCTTGGCCGGAACGGGCAGGCTGGGCTCGGATTCCATGGTGTAGACCACCCGGGTGCCGCCCGGAGCGTCGGCGAAGGTGACGGTGCCGACATGCCGCTTCACCGGCGCGCCCGCGACGATCTGGTAGACCATGCGCTCATTGGGCACCAGTTCGAGGGTCTCTTCCGTGACGCCGACCGGGCCGAGGCCGAGCTTGTAGCGCGCGCCCACACCGGAGGGGGCGCCCGCGCCGGGCTGGATGAGCGAGATCTGGATGGGCAGGTAGGCTGCCATCGCGTCGCGATCGGCGAAGAGCCGGTAGACGACCTCCCGCGGGGCGGCGATCACGGTGTCGACGGTGGTGCTGGCCATGACGGCATTGTCTCCTTCGGTCGAGCTGCCAAACCGAATCCCCTGAATGTCCGGGACAGCTACGCCCCGGAGCATATCGGTACCTGTGGTCACGGGCACTGTCGCTTTCGGTCATGATGGCGGGACATGGTGGCATCACAGTGACGAATGTGATTGATGGTGCGGCGCGCCTCCACCAATGGTTGAGACTTTCCTGTAACCATCGGGCGTTATGAAGATGCTGGGACTGTTGTCGAAACCCACCGAGACGCTGCCGGGCCTGTCCGGGATCGCCCGGGTCGACCGCAATACCCGACGTCTACTCCAGCGCGTGGGACCCGGGGACGTGGTAGTGCTGGACGAGATGGACCTCGACCGCCTCACCGCCGACCGCCTGGTCGAGGCCGGGGTGGCGGTGGTGATCAACGCCTCGCCGTCCATCTCCGGCCGCTATCCGAATCTGGGCCCGGAAGTGCTGGTGGCCAATGGCATCCTGCTGCTGGACACCGTCACCACCGATGTGTTCAAACGCATCAAGGACGGCGCGAAGGTCCGCGTCGACGACGGCGTCGTCTACAGCGACAAGCTGACCAAGAAGGAGCCCGAGGTCCTCGTCGAGTGCGTGGAACTCACCGAATCCTCCATCGCCGAGCGCATGATCGAGGCCCGCAACGGGTTGGCCGATCACCTGGAGGCGTTCGCGGGCAACACCATCGAGTTCATCCGCACCGAGAGCGGTCTGCTCATCGACGGCATCGGCGTGCCCGAACTCGACCTCGACATGCGCAAGCGCCACGTCGTGGTGGTGGCCGACGGTTCCGATCACGCCGAGGATCTCAAGCGCATCAAACCGTTCATCAAGGAGTACGCGCCCATCCTGGTGGGCGTGGGACGCGGCGCGGACACCCTGACCCGCAACGGATATCGGCCCGACCTCATCGTCGGCGATCCCGAGGAGATCACCGCCACCACCCTCAAATGCGGTGCCGAGGTGATCCTGCCCGCCGATACCGACGGGCACGCCAAGGGTTTGGAGCGCATCCAGGATCTGGGCATCGGCGCGACCACCTTCCCGTCCTCGGGCGCGGCCGCCGATCTCGCACTGCTGCTGGCCAATCACCACGGGGCGTCGCTCATCGTCACCTGCGGCGCCGCCGCCTCCCTGGACGACTTCTTCGACCGCGGCCGCCGCGATTCGAATCCCGCCACCTTCCTCACCCGGCTGAAGATCGGCACCACGCTCATGGACGCGAAAGCCGTTGCCACGCTGTACCGGCAGCGCGGCTCCGGCTGGGCGGTCGCGCTGGTGGTGCTCGCCGCGCTGGTGGCGTTGATCGTGGCGCTGCTGGCCACGCACCTGGGCAATGAGGTGATCGATTCCGGTATCGACGCCTGGAACCGCTTCGAACTCTGGGTTCGCGGCCTTCTCGACCGAAGCAGCTAGGGGACCCATGATTTCGCTTCGCTACCACGCCGTGTCGATCGCCGCGGTCTTCCTGGCCCTCGCCGTCGGCGTGGTGCTCGGCGCTCGCGCGAACGACGGTCTGCTACCCGGAATGGGCGAGGGCGGCGGGCAGGCCGGGGACCTGCGCACCGAGAATGCCCGGCTCACCGAGCAATTGCGGGCCGCCGACGCCTTCCTCGCCGGTGCGGCGCCGAAACTGTTGGCGGGCAGCCTGACCGATCGCGGCGTCGTCGTATTCACCACGCCCGACGCCGATCTCGCGGATGTGGACGCGGTCACCAAATCGCTCACCACCGCCGGGGCGACCGTTACCGGGCAGATCGCGCTCACCAACGCCTTCACCGATTCCGGTGAGGGCGACCGGCTGCGTACCGCCGTCGCCAACCTGGTCCCCGCGGGCGCGCAGCTCGGCACCGGCGCGACCGATCAGGGCAGTCTGGGCGGTGACCTGCTGGGCCTGCTGCTGCTCACCGATCCCGCCAACCGGCAGCCGCGCGGCAGCGATCAGGAGCGCGGCCTGGCGCTGGAGACCCTGCGCGGCGGCGGTTTCCTCGCCCCGGCAGGGGAGGTGCGCCCCGCCGATCTCGCGGTGGTCGTCACCGGTGACGGCGTCCGCGCCGACGAGAACCAGCGCGGCACCATCATCGCTCGCTTCGCCGGTGGCCTGAAGGCGCGCGGGGCGGGTGTGGTGCTGGCGGGTCGCGCGGGTGCGGCCGCCGGGTCCGGACCGATCGCGGTGGCGCGTGACGAAGCCCCCTTGGCAACGGTCACCACCGTCGACAATGTGGACCACGAGATCGGCCGCCTCACCACGGCGCTCGCGCTGACCGAGCAGTTGAGCGGCGGAACCGGCCGATACGGCACCGGCGATCGGGCGACCTCGCTCACAGTCGCGGCCATGCCACGCTGAACTGATAGCTAATCGGTGGCGATCGGTCCGCGCGGCGTGTGAACAGCCCGGCGGATCCGTGTTACCGTGGAGTCCCGTGGGTCAATCACGGATTCCGGCGCGCTCCGCTCATAATACGACGGCCACGAAGCACATCTTCGTCTCCGGCGGTGTCGCCTCATCACTCGGTAAGGGCCTGACCGCTTCCAGCCTCGGACAGTTGCTGACGGCGCGTGGTTTGCGCGTCACCATGCAGAAGCTGGATCCGTATCTCAATGTCGATCCCGGCACAATGAACCCCTTCCAGCATGGTGAGGTGTTCGTGACCGAGGACGGCGCGGAGACGGACCTGGACGTCGGGCATTACGAACGCTTCCTCGACCGCGATCTGTCGGGGTACGCCAATGTCACCACCGGCCAGATCTATTCGTCGGTCATCGCGAAGGAGCGCCGCGGCGAATACCTCGGTGACACCGTGCAGGTCATCCCGCACATCACCGATGAGATCAAGAGCCGCATCACCGCCATGGCGGGACCGGATCGCCAGGGTCAGATCCCGGATGTGGTCATCACCGAGATCGGCGGCACCGTCGGCGATATCGAGTCGCAGCCGTTCCTGGAGGCGGCGCGCCAGATCCGCCACGAGGTGGGGCGCGACAACTGCTTCTTCCTGCATGTGACGCTGGTGCCCTACCTGGGCCCGTCCGGCGAGCTCAAGACCAAGCCGACCCAGCACTCGGTGGCCGCGCTGCGCAATATCGGCATCCAGCCCGACGCGCTGATCCTGCGCTGCGACCGCGAGGTGCCGGAGCCGCTCAAGAACAAGATCGCGCTCATGTGCGACGTCGAGGTGGACGCCTGCGTGTCCACCCCGGACGCGCCGTCCATCTACGACATTCCCAAGGTGCTGCACCGTGAGGGCCTGGACGCCTATGTGGTGCGCAAGCTGGGCCTGCCGTTCCGCGACGTGGACTGGACGGTGTGGGGTGATCTGCTGGACCGGGTGCACAACCCGCGCGAACAGGTCACCGTGGCGCTGGTCGGCAAGTACGTGGACCTGCCGGATGCCTACCTGTCGGTCACCGAGGCGCTGCGCGCGGGCGGATTCGCCGCCAAGGCCAAGGTGAACATCCGCTGGGTGCAGTCCGACGAATGCGATACCGAGGCGGGCGCGCAGCAGCACCTGTCCGATGTGGACGGGGTGCTGATTCCGGGCGGATTCGGTATTCGCGGCATCGAGGGCAAGGTCGGGGCCATCCGCTACGCCCGCACCCACGGCATTCCGCTGCTGGGCCTGTGCCTGGGCCTGCAGTGCGTGGTGATCGAGGCGGCGCGCACGGTGGGGCTCAAGGACGCCAACTCGGCGGAGTTCGAGCCCGAGACCAAACATCCGGTCATCTCCACCATGGCCGATCAGGAGCAGGCCGTGGCCGGGGAGGCCGATCTGGGCGGCACCATGCGCCTGGGCGCGTACCCCGCGGTCCTGGAGCCGGGTTCGGTGGTCGCGCAGGCGTACGGCGAGACCGAGGTGTCCGAGCGGCACCGGCATCGCTTCGAGGTCAACAACGCCTACCGCGACAAGATCGCCAAGAGCGGCCTGAAGTTCAGCGGCACCTCGCCCGATGGGCATCTGGTCGAATTCGTCGAGCTGCCGCAGGACAAGCACCCGTTCTTCGTGGCCACCCAGGCGCATCCGGAACTCAAGTCCCGGCCCACGCGCCCGCATCCGCTGTTCGCGGCGCTCATCGCGGCGGCACTGAAATACAAGGCGGCCGAACGGCTTCCGGTGGAGATCCCGGATACCGCGCCCGCCGAAGCGGGTGAGAAAGTAGCGAAATGACCTCAGCGCACGGCGACTCGGCCCCCGGCACCCACGACTTCGACATCGTCGACAGTCGCACCGCGTACTCCGGCGCGATCCTCGCGCTGCGGCTGGACGAGGTGGCCATGCCGGGCGGGCGGGTCGCCCAGCGCGAGGTCATCGAGCATCACCCCGCGGTGGCGGTGGTGGCGCTCGAGGACGACGACACCGTGGTGTTGATCAACCAGTATCGGCATCCGCTCGGGCGGCGCCTGCTGGAACTGCCCGCCGGGCTGCTGGATCAGCCGGGGGAGGATCCGCTGGAGGCGGCGCGGCGGGAGCTGACCGAGGAGACCGGTCTGGCCGCGCGGGAGTGGTCGGTGCTGGTGGACGTGGCGCTGTCACCGGGGTTTACCGATGAGGCGCTGCGCGTCTATCTGGCCACCGGCCTGTACGAGACCGAGCGGCCCGAGCCGGAATTGGAAGAGGCGGATATCGAGATCGTCCGCATGCCGCTGGACGCGGCCGTGCGGGCGGCCTTGGCGGGGGAGATCACCAATGCCACCGCCGTGGCCGGACTGCTGGCGCTGGTGACCGCGCGGGCGACCGGTGCGCCGCTGCGGGCGGCCGACGCGCCGTGGCCGGACATGCCGACCGCCTTCCTGGCCAGGAAGTCCGCCGAGGCCAGCGAAAAGTAGGCGAAGCCAGCGAAAAGTAGCGAGCGGTCTGCTGTCGCGCCGCCCTGGCGCGACGGCGCCGCCGCACGCGCGGGGCCGGTCGACACCATCTCGGCCTGCCGCTTGAACCGCGTCCGCCAGAGGAGGTGGTGGGTCTGCCCGCCGACCGAGCGGTCTTGTCTGGGCGGCGTCGCTGCCGAATCCGTCGGTGCGGACTGCCATGATGGGTCCGTGACTGCCGCCGCGACCACCGCCGAGAACCGGGATCGCGATGCGCTGCGGCGGGAGATCGACGCCTACCTCGACCATCTCACCGTCGAGAAGGGGGCCGCGCGCAACACCCTCGCGGCCTACCGCCGTGATCTCGGACGCTATCGGGAGTTCCTGGCGGCCCGGGGCGTCGCCGGACTGGCAGCGGTCTCGGAGACCGATATCGGGGATTTCATGGTGGCGCTGCGCTCCGGCGACGCCGAACGCCCCCCGCTGGCGGCCAGTTCGGCGGCGCGGGCGCTGGTGGCCGTGCGCGGACTGCACCGGTTCGCCGCGGCGGAGGGAATGACCAGCGCCGATGTGGCGCATCCGGTGAAACCCCCGGCCCCGGCCCGCCGCCTGCCGAAAGCGCTGCCGTACGAGCAGATTTCCCGGCTGCTGGATGCCGCCGGTGGCGATGTCGCAGATGGGCCGCGCGGATTACGCGATCGCGCCCTGCTGGAGTTGCTGTATTCCACGGGTGCGCGCATCTCGGAGATCATCGACCTGGATGTCGACGATATCGATACGGGGGAGCGCGCGGTGGTGCTGCGCGGCAAGGGCGGTAAACAGCGCATGGTGCCCATCGGCCGCCCGGCGCTGGCCGCCGTGGACGCCTACCTGGTGCGCGGCCGC
The DNA here is from genome assembly GCF_030010695.1 of Nocardia sp. CC201C. Lineage (NCBI taxonomy): Bacteria > Bacillati > Actinomycetota > Actinomycetes > Mycobacteriales > Nocardiaceae > Nocardia > Nocardia sp. CC201C. Next base: position 2,701 of record NZ_JASCXP010000166.1, on the reverse strand, counting down.
CCCGCACTCGCCCTGCGCGGCAAGGGAAATCCGGCGCTGTTCCTCAATCACCGGGGTGGTCGACTATCGCGCCAGAGTGCCTGGCAGGTGTTGCAGGCCGCGGCCGAACGCGCCGGAATCGCGGCCCAGGTGTCGCCGCATACCCTGCGCCATTCGTTCGCCACACATTTGCTCGACGGCGGCGCGGATGTGCGGGTGGTGCAGGAGCTTCTCGGTCACGCCTCGGTGACCACCACTCAGATCTACACTCTGGTCACCGTCGGAACGCTGCACGAGGTATGGGCGACAGCTCATCCTCGGGCCCGGTAGCCAGTCTGAAGTGCAGCTTTAGGGTGCGTGTCCGAGCCGGGGTCTTGCGTGGACAGGCGGTAGCGTCTATTAGGGACCGTGCCGCACGGGCGGCGGGGTTAGGGCATGAACGTCGAAGGAGCAGCGGACGTGACGAAAGCCGGTGGTGCGGGCCAGCGGATCGAAACCGCCGCGCAGACATTGTGGGAGGCGCCGGACGTGCAACCGGATAACGCGGAACTAGGTCCGACCGGTCGGCCTCTACGCGATATCCCGGAGCCTCCGCCCGTCAACCATCACGGTGACGCGCTCATAGTCGCCATGTGCAATCAGAAGGGCGGGGTCGGCAAGACCACCTCGACCATCAATCTGGGGGCGGCACTGGCCGAATACGGCCGCCGGGTGCTGCTGGTCGATCTGGATCCGCAGGGTGCGCTGTCGGCGGGACTCGGTGTGGCGCACCACGATCTGGACCACACCGTGCACAACCTGCTGGTCGGCAACGGCAAGGTCGGCGTGGACGATGTGCTGATGCGCACCAAGGTCGACGGCATGGATCTGCTGCCCAGCAATATCGACCTGTCCGCCGCGGAGATCCAGCTCGTCAACGAGGTCGGCCGCGAGCAGACCCTGGGACGGGCGCTCGCGCCGCTGCGCAACCGCTACGACTATGTCCTCATCGACTGCCAGCCCTCGCTGGGCCTGCTCACGGTGAACGCCCTGGCCTGCTCCGACGGCGTGATCATTCCCATGGAGTGCGAGTACTTCTCACTGCGCGGGCTGGCCCTGCTCAACGACACCGTGGAGAAGGTGCGGGACCGGTTGAATCCGGCGCTGAGCCTGTACGGCATCGTTGTCACCATGTTCGATGCCCGTCTGCTGCATTCGCGCCAGGTCATGACGCGCGTGGTCGAGGTGTTCGGCGACCTCGTCTACGACACCGTGATCTCGCGGACCGTCCGGTTCCCCGACGCCAGTGTCGCGGGTGAACCCATCACCACCTGGGCGCCGAAATCCGGTGGCGCGGAAGCGTATCGGGCCATGGCACGGGAAGTCATACACCGGTCGGGCCGTTGAACGATTCCCCCGAGACAGCGCCCGGGCAGGTCACGCCGGGTGTGGATACCGCCGTGCCACGAGACGCGGATCCGCCGGGTGCGGTGGTCGACGACATCGCGGGCACTCCCGAGGACGACCCCGGTGCCGGTGATTCCGATGCCGACGAACCCGGCGACGAACGGGCGACGCCCGCGGAGCGCGATGGAGCGGCATCGGTGGTCGACGACATCGCCGGTGATTCGGATACCGCCGTGGTGTCCGATATCGCGGCATCCGCCGCGCCCGTCGCGCCGGGTGCGGGATCGCCCGATACCGCGGCCGTTCCGGGTGACACGGCGGCCCCCGATGGCTCGGCAGCTCCGGACAGCTCGGATACTTCCGGCAAGTTTCATCTGCGGTTGAGCAATTTCGAGGGTCCGTTCGATCTGCTGCTCCAGCTGATCAGCTCGCGCCGCCTCGATGTCACCGAGGTCGCCCTGCACAAGGTGACCGATGAATTCATCGCCTACACCAAGGCTTTGACCGCGCAGGCCGAGGCCAGTGGGCTGCGCGCGGACAAGGTCCTCGATCAGACCACCGAGTTCCTGGTGGTGGCGGCGACATTGCTGGATCTCAAGGCCGCCCGTTTGCTGCCCTCCGGCGAGGTCACCGACGAGGAGGATCTGGAACTGCTGGAGGCCCGCGATCTGCTCTTCGCCCGCCTGCTGCAATACCGCGCCTTCAAGCAGGTGGCCGAACTGTTCGCCGAGCTGGAAGCCGCCGCGTTGCAGCGCTACCCGCGCGCGGTCTCGCTCGAGGAGCGCTACCTGGACCTGTTGCCGGAGGTTACCCTGGGAGTTGACGCGGCGGGATTCGCCGAGGTCGCCGCGGCGGCCTTCCGGCCCCGGCCGGTGCCCAAGGTCGGGATCGACCACATCCACCAGCACGCCGTCTCGGTCGCCGAACAGGCGGCCATCATCCTGGAGTTGCTGAAGGCCAAGGGCGCGGGCGGCTGGACGACCTTCCACGAGCTGATCGTCGACTGCGAGGCCCCGGTGCAGATCGTGGCCCGCTTCCTGGCGCTGCTCGAGCTCTACCGGGGCCGGAATATCGAATTCGAGCAACCCGATCCGCTGGGCCCGCTGCGGGTCAGCTGGACCGGCGAACCCAGCGCGGCCAAGGAGACCGGCGGCGCGATATACGACACCATCAGTGATGAGGAGTACGGGTGACCGAGGTGACAGACCCCACCGGCGCACAATCGGCCGCCACCCCGGCACCGGATACGGACACACCCGCCGCCCGGGGACCGGAAGCCGACGATCGGGCGCGCGGTGCGGCCCTCGCTGCCGACGATGCCGTCGACGCGGGCACG
>NZ_JASCXP010000165.1:0-14701 GCF_030010695.1 Nocardia sp. CC201C | reverse complement strand
TGCGCCGCACCCATGCCCGCGCCGGCCGCCGGGTGCCGCCGGAGCTGGCGGCCGCGGTCGCCGCTCTCAGCCCCCGTGAACTGGAGGTGACCCGGTTGGTGGGGGAGGGCGCGACCAACGCTGAGATCGGGGAGCGGTTGCATCTGTCGCTCGGTACGGTGAAAACCCATATCGCCAGCGTGCAGCGGCGGCTGTCGGCGCGGAACCGGGTGGAGGTGGCGGCCCGTGCCTGGCGGGCCGGGCTCATGGACTGAGATCGGCCGATCGGCCGACGCGGGCGGGTGGATACCGGCCGTTCGGCCGATGCCGGACGGATGCCACGGCGGCCAGCATGAGGGTATGCGACGACTGCCGAGCCTCGATGTCCTGCGTGGATTCGCGCTGTGCGGAATCCTCTTCGCCAACGCGCCCGCCATCCTGCGGCTCGATCCGGTGCGCGACGGTGCGCTCGACCCGGTCCCACGGGTGCTGGAACTCGCCGTGTACGGGCGGTTCTTCCCGCTGTTCTCGCTGCTGTTCGGGATCGGCTTCGCGCTCATGTGGCGCTCGGCCCGCGGCCGGGCGGCGGCGCCGCGCGTGGTGCTGCTGCGGCGGATTCTCGCCCTGGCGGCGCTGGGTGCGCTCCATCAACTGCTGCAACCGGGGGAAGCGCTGCTGCCGTACGCCATCGCGGGGCTCACGGTGTTGCTGCCGTCGACGTTCCTGCCGCAGCGGTGGGCGATCCCGGTGACCGGTGCGGCAGGTGCGGTGCTCACCGTCGCCGGGGTCGCGCAGGGCGGTGGCCTGGTGCTGGTGCCCGGGCTGTTCCTGCTGGGGTTCGCGGCGGGCCTGGCCGATCTGCCGCGACGATGGGAAACCGTTGCGGGTCCGGCACTGCCGACAGTCGCGCTGGTGTTGGTATCGGCCAGCGCCGCCGGAATCCTGTGGCAGTGGGGGCATCCGGAGGCCGGTGCGGCCGTCGGGCTGATCATGGCGGCGACCTATGCCTGCCTCGTGTCGATGCTCACTCGCACAGAGGTTTTCGCGGTGATCACCCCGGTGCTGGCGGCGCTGGGCCGCACGGCGCTCACCAACTATGTGGCGGCCACCCTCATCGTGGTCGGCCTGCGCTTCGCCGCGCGGCCGCTCGGCATCGTTCCGGACGCGCCGCGGGCCTGGTCGCACACGGTCGTGCTGTGTCTGCTGATCCTCGCGGTTCAGGGGGTGGTCTCCCGGTGGTGGCTGAGCCGCTTCGACCAGGGGCCACTGGAGTGGTTGCTGCGCAAGGCATCCTGGGCCGGTGCGGCCCCGGCGGTCAGGGTCGGTAGCGCGGCGGCTGCGTAGTCGTGGTCCGGGGTGCGGCCGGGTTGCTGCCCGCCAGCGACCACGGTTCGGGCGCCGGCGTCCGCGGCAGCGTCTCGCGGCGGCTGCGCTCGTCCACCTCGGTCAGTCCCACATGAATGAGCAGGACCAGGGTCACCATGCTCACCGAGATCATCAGCGGCGCAAGCAACTCCATGGCTCCCGCGCCGGAGGGCATGGTCGGGTTCGCCGCATGGTGCGCGCTCATGGCCGCCATGCCGGTGTAGTGCATGCCGCATACCGCCACACCCATGATCAGGGCCGCCCCGATGGTGGCGAGGATGCCATTGATGTGCAGCGTGAACCACAGCGCCACCGTCGCCGCCACCACCGCGATCACCATGGACAGCGTCACCAGCGCCGGATCGTACCGCATGATCGCATCCGATTTCATGGCGTACATCCCGGCGTAGTGCATCGCGCCCACGCCCGTTCCGGTGATCGTGCCGCCCGTCGGCAACTCCCATCGTCCCCGCCGCTCCCGCGTCACGATGGACAATCCCAGCCACACCACCACCATGGCGATCCCGGCGCTCAACAGCGTGATGGGTATGTCGTAGCGAATCGTGGCCCCGGGAATCGAGAAGCCGAGCATGGCGATGAAGTGCATCACCCAGATTCCGGTGCCGCCGATGGCCACCGCCGCCGCGATCAGCCACCCGCGCCGTCCACCACCGGCACGCGCCCGTGCCGTACACCGCAATCCGAGCAGCGAGCCCGTGACGGACATAATGTAGGCCAGCACGGGCGTCACCCACCCGTAGCTGAAGTGATGAATTTCGAGCACACGAACTCCATTGCCGGAACTGGGCTTTGGCGCTTCACCGCCGCGATCGAGCGCGAACCTTACCGTCCGGTACCGGCTTTGTGAAATTGAAAGGCCCTATTTCCTCGAAACTCGTTCCAGTTGGCGATAGCTCGAAGTTTCCGCAGGTGACGAGCAATTCGCGGGCGAATGCGTACACCGGGTCGGGGCTACCCATGGCCCGGCGCGACCGTTGTGGTGTCGATGCGCCCGATCGGGTCCGCGACGAGGTCGGTCCGCAGCTGTTTCCAGTCCGTGTCGTCGATGCCGAGAACGTCGCGGAGAAAGGCTCGGGCCGCGCGCCGGATGAGCGCTACCCGCTCGGGGCTCTCGTCGGTGGTGTCGCGGGCGTTGTAGCCGTGGATGCCGCCGAGGGAGTGCTCACCGCCGTGGATGGTGAGCAGGCTCAGCGCGCCCGGGCTGTGGGTGTAGGCGTCGGTGAACCAGTCCGGCCCGCGCGTCGAGAGGTGGGATCGGTCGTGGTCGCCCGCGACCACCAGCGTCGGGGTGGTCAGGGCGGCGAAGTCGGGACTCATGAAGTCGAAGTGCTCGGCGGCGAACGGTGTCAGGCTGTCGCCACCGATGCCGGTGGTGGCAAGCAGCACACCGGCTTTCACGCGTGGATCGCTCAGGTCGGGTCCGGGTCGCCCGTCCGCGTCGAGTACGCGCGCGCCGAGCAGCATGCCGACGGTCTGGCCGCCCCACGAATGCCCCGCCACCGCGATGCTGTCGCGGTCGACGCGGTCGCCGAGTCCGGGGAGCGCCGTGACGATGTGGTCGAGTTCGTCGAGCACCCGCGTGATGTCGGCGACGCGGATCCGCCAGATATCCGGGTAGCGCGGATCGGCCATGGACAGGCCCAGAGTTCGGGAATCGAGGAAGGTCGGCTGCACGACGACGAAACCGTTGCCCGCCCAGTAGTCGACCAACGGGTCGTAGGCGGACATCGATTCGCCGAAACCGTGCGCGAACACGATGACCGGCAGGCCGGTCCCGACGGCGGGCGCGGACACGCGCACCTGGAGGTCGTGGCCGCGTTCGGGTGCGGGCAGCACAACCGGTTTGACGCTGATGACGGGCGTGGACAGTGCGGGTACGGCGCTGGGGGCCGTCAGATCTGGTCCGGGCATGGCTTTTCCTTCGATAGCGGTGAACGCCCCACTGCTGCGGTGCGGCCGATGACCGCGCGAACCGCCGATATACTCATAACCGGAGCGCTGTTCCGAATATACGGAGCAGTGTTCCGCTTAGCAAGTGCTGTCATCGGAAAGGGGCGTCACATGGACGCAGGCGACCGGACTCCACCCGCCACCACCTCGGCCAAACGTGCCGACGCGCAGCGGAACGAGCGCGCCCTGCTCGACGCCGCCGCCTCGGTCTTCCGCACCCACGGCGTGGACGCACCGGTCCGCCGCATCGCCGCCGCCGCGGGCGTCGGCATGGGCACCATCTACCGCCATTTCCCCACCCGAGCCGACCTCATCGCCGCCGTCTACCGCCACCAGATAGCAGCCTGCGCCGAAGCCGCCCCCACCCTCCTCGCCACCGAGCAGTCCCCCTTCGTCGCCCTCACCCGCTGGATCGACCTCTTCGTAGACTTCCTCGTCACCAAACACGGCCTAGCCGCCGCCATGCGCACCGACCCCGAAGGCTTCACCTCCCTGCACACCCTCTTCCTCGACCGCCTCCTCCCGGTCCTGGACACCCTCCTCACCGCCGCCCGCGCCGCCGGCGAGATCACCACCGACATCCCCGCCTACCAACTGATGCGCGCTGTCGGTGACATCTGCGCGGGTGCGGAAACCGCCGACCCGGATTACGACGTGCGGTTCACGATTCGGCTGTTGTTGGAAGGGTGTCGGCGGGTGGGGGAATGAGGCGCGCGACCGGACTTCGCGCACGTGCTCCGGCGCAGTGCAGGCGGCAGGTCCGGTACTCGTGATGGTTGGCCTCGACCCAGTGCTGGTGGATACACGCGCAGCACCACGCCGACGCCAGGAATGATGTCGGCGAGGAGATTCTGAGCCTCCCGAGTGCGCGGATGGCGCTGGGGGTCGCAGTCGAGACTGGGCGATTCGGTCGCGGTTCTATCGGAGGTACCGAGTCGGCCAGAGTTGGCGACCGGCGGCCAGCGCGGAGGCCTGGTACGGGGGCAGCTGTTCGTCCTCGGCAACCACTTCGACCAGCGCATCCACTTCCAGGGCGCCCTGCAGGCGGGACACGTCCGTGCCAGCGGCGCATACAACGACATACAGAACCGCCTCGGGTTCCTGGAGCCTGCGGGTCTTCACAATGCGACGCAGGTCGGGACGACCGACCGCGCAGTTGAGCAGATCGGTCTCGGCGGGCGAGTCATCGGGGTCGGCGGCAGCGAACCGCGGGGTGTGGATCGTGCGGCCCGGTGCGGCACCGACGTCGGCGCCAGGCAGCATCGCGCGCTCCGGCGGGGTGAGTTCGATGCCGTAGTAGCTGATCTTATGAACCAGGGAGCGTTCCAGATACTCCAACTCGCGAGCGGCCAGCAGCGAGCGCAGTGTCGCCAGATCCCCGTCCGGAAGGCGAACGACCGCAGAACGGGGCATCGACTCTCTCCGGATCCGCAACGGCTGTCAGGCGCAGAACGTTAGTTGGTCATGATCGCTGGGAGCTCGCCAGGTCGTGACGGGTTGATGAAGTAGAACAGATTCACCAATGCCACCGGCACGAAGAACAACGCCCACCATCTGACGGCCTTCCGGCAGGTCACCGTGAACCAATTCGGGTTGCGTTCGTATATACCGGAACTCGTGGCCGCCCACGCCAACACGAATCCGAGCGTGGCGACGTACTGCGCGTACGTTGCGACATTCCCACTCAGCGCGACGGCGATGAGCGTGATCACGATCGCGACGCCGAACGCGCCGGTAGCGAACTGTGTCGCCCGGACGACTCGATCCAGCCCCTCCGCGAGGTCTGTCCGGGTTGCCGCGGACGAACGCCGGCTCGGGTCGTCCTGTGGATCATTCGGTGGTCTACGCGACCACAAACGGGCATCCCGGATTCGTAATGCCACGGCTCGAACCTTGTCAGGCAGCAGGCGCAATACCCCGGCTGGCGGTCGGCTGTAACCCTTCTCGTACAGCAGGGTCGCGCCAGCGGGGCGGAATCGAACCACCCCGACACCTCGCTCTGGGCGGTCGACGATCTGGCCCCTGCGGGCGAAAGTCTGCCAGCGTTGGATGGTCACAACCTCATGACCGTAGCGATACGTCCGGCGGCGATTGTGATATCGACAGCGACTCCATTCACCGGCGACCCAGTTGCGGCATGGCCCACCTCGTTTCGTGCGCGGGTACGCGCAGTGCACCGGCCACACGCTGCCGCGCAAGAACCACACGACAACCGAGACCGCGGCAATATAGATCGGAAAGAGGATGCCGATCCACAGCGGCCACGGGATCGGCGACACCGAGTCGAGATTGGTCGCGATCCGCTTCAACGTCTCGGGCAGCAGTCCCAGGTAATCGTTCATCGGCGTCCCCCTGCGTTTTTCGGAACCCCTCTACGCGTCCGAACCGCGCCTCGGTCCGTCGTAACAAGCGCGTATTGCCTTGCAGCGCTGCGTATTAGGGCGAGGGTGAACATCTTATCGTGGCTTACGGCCCCTCGTACGGGGAGCGAGGGCTGATTCTTGAAGGCTGTAGGCAGCGCCCTGGTTGCTGATTCAGGCGGGGTGATCGCCAGGACCGGCGTCGTCGCCCTCAGCGTGGTTCGACAAGAGGTCCGCGATGGTCACGGCCTCCGGAAGGGTCCACGTCGTGGCCTCCGCGGCGAGTAGCAGTTCCCACGACGGTGCTCCGGCTTGTGCACGGGTCGCGGCGTCGGAGCGGACTCTCAGGGCGAGCATGCCGATCCGCATGAGCACGGGAATATTGAGATGTCGTGCGGCGACGACGGTTTCACCGGCGATGGCTGCTGCGGCGGTCTTCGACACACTGATCGCTCCGGCTGCGGCGTGCGCGGCCAGCAGCAGTTCTGTGCGGTTGGCTGTCGCCGAGGTGGTCAGGCGTGCCGTGCCTGTGGAGCGATAGGCGCGCAGGTGGGTGTGGGTTCGGATGATGGCCTCCGTTGCGAGCATTCCCAGTCCGGGAGTCAGCATGCCGGAGCGGAGATTCAGCCCGTCACCGGAATTCGTGCCGGCGTAGACGTCATTGGCGAACTCCCGCAGGTCGTGGTTCGGCATCTCGCAGAGGAGCGTCCAGCCCGGCAGCGGAAGGTTCATCGGTGTGACGAAGTCGGCTGCCCAGTGCTTCAGCAACAGCGCGACCGCGAGATGGGGTTCGGGTGCTTGCGCGAACGGCAGTCCGGAGCGCGTCGCCGTGACGTGTTCGATCATCCGTTGTCCGTCGTTCCACCAGGTTCCTTCGAACGTTCCGGTGCGGATTTGCTCGAGTGCGGTGAAGAAGCGGCCGATGTCGTGGCCCGCGGACCGGGCGCGATGCGCCGGACCACCGAATTTCGGGCCGGTGTAGTCGATGGGAAGTCGGGCGGTCTCCCTCTCCCAGCGGCGCAGCAGGTCGCTCTTCTTCAACACGGACAGGCCATTGAGGACTGCGGCGTCCACATGGTTATCGTAAAGGTTGCCGAGTGCGCCGATGAGCCCGGAGATTCCGACGACCACCAGATCACTTCGTTCCCATGGAATCCGTTGGGCCGCCCGCCATTCATCGAGCTGTTCGAGCGCGATCGGGTCGAGTATGTCGGATAGTTCGGGCTCACCCCATCCTTCGGCCGCTCGACGATCCTCATGACGGGCCGTGAGTTCGGAATAGGTGAGGTCGGTCGGAGTACTCGCTACGCGCTCCCTCGCCGCATGGTCGGTCGGCTGGTTGGAAAGCGCTGACGCGGCGATTATTTCGATGTCGTCGAGGTCGCGCGTGAGTGCGTCCAGGTTGCCGATGTAGGCGTCGTCGATCGGCGGGATCCGGTCGCTGGAATCGCGGTCGGTGCTCACGCGGCGTCCTCGAGGTCGTCTGCGAGGTTGGCGACCCCCTGGGCGAGGTTCTCGACGGTCTTCTTCTCGCCCTCGAGATCGTCGAGTTCGGCGAGCAGAGCCTGGAGTTCGTCGTTCTCGGGTCCGGTGACGCGCTCCTTGAGCCGGTCGGCGACGACCCGGAAGCGGGCGACGCGATCCTCGGCCGCGAGGCGCTGCCCCCGCTCCGCGTTCAGCTCCGCCTGCTTGATCTCGAGCTGCGCACGGAGGGCGTCGATTCGCTCGGCGAGAGCCACGACGGTCTTGCCGAGGTTGGTGACCCGTTCGCGGAGGCTGACGATGACCGCCTTCGCCGCTTCCTCGTTGCCGTCGACATCGCGAAGTACGAGTTGGGTCACGACGTGGAGCCGGATGGCGTCGGCTGCGATGCGAGCCGCCGTGAGCCCGGATACCTTACCCGCGAGCGTGACCGCTCCGGCTCCCACCGCACCACTGAATCCGGTGATCAGGGCCGCCCCACCGGCCATGCCGAGACCACCGGCGGCAATGGAACCGCCGCCGATCGCGGCCAAGCCCGCAGACGTCGCGGCCGCACCCGAATAGCCGAGCACGAGCGCCCCGTACGCTCCCCCGATCGCCGGTGCGGCGAGACCTCCGGTCAGGATGCCGAGCCCGAGACCGGCCCCGGCGAGGAGCGCGTACTTGCCCCAGCTCCCCGCCTTCGACAGCGTCTTGATTGCGTCCCTGTATGCGGTTTCCACCGCGTGCAGATCTTCGGGATGCAGCGGGTCCAGGGATCGATGAGCGGCGGTGAGAGCCTCAGTGCGAACGGTCTTCTCCCACTTGCCCTCGACCCACGGCTCGAAGCCATACAGGTCGATGAGCAGCAGCAGGGCTCGTGACCTTCGCGTTACGACCGAGAAGATCTCCGGCCCAGCGGATTCGAGGGCTTCGAGGTTGGGAGATTCGCCCTCCACCACGATCTGGTCGACGGCCTCGGCGACAGCGGGCGACCAGTCCTCCCGATTGCGCTGCATGATGGCCGCAACCGCATTGTCGCGGAACGAATTGCGGACCTCGCGCTTGGACGGTAGGTGCTTGCCCTTCGATGCTGCGATGTCGCGCTGCATCATCCGGTATTGCCACACCGTGAGGATGAAGTCCTCATCGGGCGTGAGCTCGAGCTTCTTCTGCACCAGCACCGCGTCCATGCGCTCGACAGTAGCGAGACGATCCGACCGGAAACGGCAGTTCCGAGCGACGGATTGTGAACTACGTTTCAGACTGGCCGACGAAATCGATGCAGTCGCGCTGGTTCGCGATGAAGCGCGCCTTCTTCTGCCGGTTCCCGCAGGTATTCATATCGCACCATCGGCGGGTGCGGCTTCGGCTGGTGTCGAAGAAGGCGGCTCGGCAGGTGGGGGAGGCGCACAGGGCCAGTTTTCCGTCTCGTTCGCCCGCCAGGATGCCGATGGCGTCGGCGGCGATCACGCCCAGTGCGTCTTCTACGCAGGACGATGAGCTGAGTCGCCATTGCCGGGTGCCCTCGGGGGTCAGGATCGGTGCGGCTCGGCCCTGCGTGCTGCGGTCATTGATGATGTGGACCGCTGCTACCGGGAGCGGGGCGTTGCTGGCGGCCGCGGTTGCCGCGGCGTGGATGGATTCCCTGAGTTCCCAGGCGAGTTCGAGTTGGGCGGCGGTGCAGGAATCCACGGCCAGTCCGCTCACCACCAGCCAGTCGACGAGTCGCTGCGGGGTGGGGATGCGCTCCACGGGGTTGCCGTGACGTTCCGACAGCGTCCCCGTGAAGCTGGTCGCCAGCACAGTGCCGAGACGGAATTCGGGGAACCGGGGAGCCATGGAACCACCTTAGCCGGTTGCGCGTCGAGATTCGGCCGTGTTAGAACCGGCTATGCCGGTTCCACGATGGCCAGGAGGTCTCATGTCCCGACCGACCAGCGATGTGCGGGAATTCGAAGCCCACGCACCCGACGCCGAACTCGACGAACTGCGCGCGCGTTTGGCCGCGGCGCGACTACCCGAAGCCGAAACGGTCCGCCGCCCCGCACCCGACCCTCGCCGTTGGGGCCAGGGCGTGCCCCTCGCGGATCTCGTCGATCTCGTGGACTACTGGCGCACCGGATACGACTGGCGCTCGTTCGAGGCGCGCCTCAACCGGATCGGCCAGTTCCGCACGACCATCGACGGCGTGGGGATTCATTTCCTGCACCGCCGATCCACGCGCACGGATGCCACCCCGCTGCTCATCACGCACGGCTGGCCGGGCAGCATCGCCGAGTTCGTCGACGTGGTGGACGCGCTGGCGGAACCGAAAGACGTTGCGGCTCCGGCCTTTCACGTCGTAGTACCGTCGCTACCGGGATTCGGCTACAGCGACAAGCCCGCCACCACCGGATGGGGCATCGAAAAGATCGCTGCCGCATGGGTGGAACTGATGGGCAGACTCGGCTACCGCGAGTTTTTGGCCCACGGCGGCGACTGGGGCGGAGTGATCACCACCGTTCTCGGCGGCAGATTCCCCGACCACGTCCTCGGCATTCACACCGTGACCCCGCAGGCCCCGCCCGGACTGACCACGGACGGGCTGACCGCGACCGAGCGCGCCTGGACCGAGGAAACCCGCGACTTCTGGGGCAGCCGCCGCGCGGCGTACGCGAAGCAACAGGCGGCCCGCCCACAGACCATCGGTTACTCGCTCGTCGACTCCCCGGTCGGCCTGCTCGCCTGGATCCTCGACAAGTTCGCCGAGTGGACCGATACCGAAGACAGCCCGTTCGAGGCGATCTCCCGGGACAGAATCCTCGACGACGTCACCCTCTACTGGCTGACCCGGACCGGCGCCTCGGCGGCCCGCATCTACTACGAGAGCCACAACTCACTCGACCCCGAACTGCGCGTCGACGTCCCGTCGGCGATCACGGTGTATCCCCGTGATATCGAGAAGTGCCCGCGCCCCTGGGCGCAGCAGCGGTTCCGGCGGATCGTGCGATGGACCGAACCCGACACCGGGGGACACTTCCCGTCGCTGGAGGTACCCGAGTATTTCGTCGAGGATCTGCGAGCAGGTCTCGCGGCGGTACTGGCCGCTGGTCGGTGAACGCGGCTCGGGGCGAGACAAGATGCCGGGCATGCTGTTTTCGCGTTGTCATGCGGGACAATCCGCATGTGGCGGGTGTTGATGACGAGACCGACGCTTTCCTGACGACCCGACTGGCCGATTCGGCCCTCATAGGTCAGGACCACTTCCTACTCACCCCCGAGGAGAGCGGAGCAATCCGCGCTTACGACTACAACTTCGAACAGATCAACAGCGCGCTCTGGGACGGCGGCGAGAGGTCGCCACTGGTGGCGCGCTACATCGGCCTGATCAGGTCGGGTCTGGCGAAGTACCCGCTTCTCGAGCAGGTGCGTGTCACCCGCGAAGCTGTCGCTGCCGACTTCGGCATCGTCGATGAGGAATCAACCTACGCGCTGGTTGAGGAGGAGATCAGGCACCGAGGGTTCATGTCGACGTGCGGCCTGGCATCCAAGGATTCGTGAGGGAGGCGTGACATGGGAGCCTTGACGCAGGAGACTATGCGCGTCGAGCGCGTGCAGCTGACGCCTGAACAGCGCGAAGAACGGCGCCGTGAGGCCGAGAAATTGGGTATCAAGATCCGTAAGCGCAGCGCGACCGGCAAAGCCGGCAAGTAGCCAGGATCCGAAAGCTGTCGCGAACCCGCGGAGCAGGAGTCTCCAAGGAACCATCTGAACCGACTACGTATCGGCAGAGACTACGGCGCGGAACAACGAGGGCCTGATCGAGTTGGTGCGCGAACTACTCGCGGAACCCACGTCGACTCCCTGTCCCGTACGCGCTTGGCACCGTCCCCGTGAGATGAGAACTCCTGTGGCGCGGGGCGTTCTGTACGTCGCGGGATGTAACGCTGTACTCCGCGTCGAATACGGCTCGGGCCGCAGAACTACTGCTCTGCGGCCCGAGCCGTGCGGAACTAATCCAGATAATCCCGCAAGACCTGGGAGCGGCTCGGGTGGCGGAGCTTGCTCATGGTCTTGGATTCGATCTGGCGGATGCGTTCGCGGGTGACGCCGTAGACCTGGCCGATTTCGTCCAGGGTGCGGGGCTGGCCGTCGGTGAGGCCGAAGCGGAGGCGGACCACGCCTGCTTCGCGCTCGGAGAGGGTTTCCAGGACGGACTGGAGTTGGTCCTGGAGGAGCGTGAAGCTGACGGCGTCCACCGCGACGACCGCTTCGGAGTCCTCGATGAAGTCACCGAGCTGGCTGTCGCCCTCGTCGCCGATGGTCTGGTCCAGGGAGATGGGTTCACGCGCGTACTGCTGGATCTCGAGGACCTTCTCGGGCGTGATGTCCATTTCCTTGGCGAGTTCCTCGGGGGTGGGCTCGCGGCCCAGGTCCTGGAGGAGTTCGCGCTGGATGCGGCCGAGCTTGTTGATGACCTCGACCATGTGCACCGGGATGCGGATGGTGCGGGCCTGGTCGGCCATGGCGCGGGTGATCGCCTGCCGGATCCACCAGGTGGCGTACGTGGAGAACTTGTAGCCCTTGGTGTAGTCGAACTTCTCGACGGCGCGGATCAGGCCCAGATTGCCTTCCTGGATCAGGTCCAGGAACGCCATGCCGCGGCCGGTGTAGCGCTTGGCCAGCGAGACGACCAGTCGGAGGTTGGCCTCCAGCAGGTGGTTCTTGGCACGGTTGCCGTCGCGCATGATCCAGTTCAGATCGCGGCGCAGCTGGACGTTGAGCTTCTCGCCCTTGTCCGCGTACTCCCGGATCTTCTCCGTGGCGTACAGACCGGCCTCGATGCGCTTGGCGAGTTCGACCTCCTCCTCGGCATTGAGGAGGGCGACCTTGCCGATCTGCTTGAGGTAGGCGCGGACCGAGTCGGCGGAGGCGGTGAGTTCGGCGTCCTTGCGGGCCTGTCGCAGCGCCTCGGACTCCTCCTCGTCCCAGACGAAGTCGCCGGACGCCTTGTCCTTGGCGGTCGGCTCGTCGGCCTCCTCCTCGGCCTCGGCTTCGGCCTCTTCGGCCTCCTCCTCGACCTCGTCCTCGACTTCGAGTTCCTCGTCGCCGAGATCCTCCTCGTCGACCTCGAGGTCACCCAGGTCGTCGATTTCCAACGACTCGTCGTCGAGGTTCTCGGTCTCGGCGCCCTCACCGGCCTTCTTGGGGGCCGCCTTCTTCGCGGCCTTGGTGGCCTTGGTCGCCTTGGCGGTCTTCTTCGCGGCGGTCTTCTTGGCCGCCGTCTTCTTGGCAGCGGCCTTCTTGGCCGGAGCCTTCTTAGCGGCAGCCTTCTTGACCGGCCGTGCTGCGGTGGTGTCTGCGGAGTCGGCAGCGTCGGCCGATTCGGCGGTCTCTCGGGTATTCGTGGCTACCACGTACGCCCTTTCGTGACGGTTTCGTGCGGCGTCACGCCAGAGTGGTCATCCGGCGGAGCGGTTCGGTCGGGGGTTCCGGCAATCGCCGGGTTGGCTTTCCGGCTCACCGCCGGGCTTGTTCCATTGTAACGATCGAACCTGGCTGCTTACGGTGCGATACCGGCATCGACGGCCATGGCGGCTCCGACGATGCCCGCGGTGTTCTTCAAATCGGCCGCCACCACGGGGGTTCTGTTGGTCAGCAACGGGATCCACTGCTCATAATCCCGACTGATCCCGCCGCCCGCCACGAAGACATTCGGCCAGAACAGATTCTCCAGGGTGACCAGCACCTTGCTCACCTCCTCGGCCCACTGCGGGTAGGTCAGGCCGAGTCGATCCTTGATCGACGCGGCGGCGAGATGCTCGGCCTCGCGGCCGCCGACCTCCACGTGCCCGAGTTCGGAGTTGGGCATCAACACGCCGTTGTACATCACCGCCGATCCGATACCGGTGCCGAAGGTGAGCAGCACCACCAGACCGGTCAGTTCCTTCGCCGCGCCGTAGCGGTCCTCGGCGAGTCCGGCGGCGTCGGCGTCGTTGAGCACGGTGACCTCACGGCCGCCCAGCGCCGCGGAGAACAGGGCGCGGGCGTCGGTGCCGATCCAGTTCGGATCGATATTGGCGGCGGTGCGGGCGATGCCGCCGATCACCACGCTCGGCAGGGTGATGCCGACCGGTCCCTCCCATCCGGCCTGGGCGACCAACTTCGCCACCGCCTCGGCGACGGCGTTCGGGGTGGACGGCTGCGGCGTCGGGATCTTGATGCGCTCGTGGGCCAGTTCGCCGTCGGTGAGATCCACCGCGGCCCCCTTCACCCCACTGCCACCGATATCGATGCCGAACGCGTGCCCCCGAGCGGACATGACGACTCTCCTCGTTCTCTCCTGATAAGCCGGTACACCATCGTGGTCGCCCGCCACATCGCGTCCCGCACCGGCGTATGAGCTGTGTCGTGCCCGACAAGCCTAATGCGCGTTTCGCCGGATCTGTGCTGCGATGGATGCGTGCCGGACTCCGATTTCACTTCGACTTCCACTTCGACCTTCACTTCGACCGCATCGAACACCACCGACGACCCCGATGGGACCGATATCGCCGAACTGCGCCGGGTAGCGGTACTTCTGGCCGAGACAGCCGCCGCGCACGTGCGCTCCCGCCGCCCGGAGGTCTTCGGACCGCACGCCCGCGAATCGGACGCCGTGCAGGCCAAGAGCACGCCGACCGATCCGGTCACCGTCGTAGACACCGAGACCGAACAGTTGGTTCGCAAACTACTGGCCGAACTGCGCCCACACGATCGCGTGGTGGGGGAGGAGGGTGGCGGCTCACTCGACGGCGACGCCGTGCACTGGGTGGTGGACCCGATCGACGGCACCGTGAACTTCCTCTACGGCATCCCGGCCTACGCCGTCTCGGTGGCGGCAATGCGGGACGGGCGTTCGCTGGCGGGCGCGGTGGCCGACGTGGCGCACGAGGTGATCTACAGCGCGGGGCTGGGGCAGGGCGCGCACCGCCTCGAACCGGGTGCGGACCCGATCCCGTTGCGCTGCAACGCCGTGGACAGTGCCGCCATGTCCCTGGTGGCGACCGGCTTCGCCTACGCGCGGCAGCGCCGCACCCGGCAGGGGCAGTTGATCGCCGAACTGTTGCCGCATATTCGTGACATTCGGCGTGTCGGGGCGGCCGCGCTGGATCTGTGCATGGTCGCCGAGGGGCGCGTGGACGCGCACTACGAACACGGCCTGAATCTCTGGGACTGGGCCGCGGGAGCGCTCATCGCGGCGGAAGCCGGTGCGCGCCTGCGCCTTCCGGCCCCGGAAGCATCCGGAGCCGAGGGCGCGCTGATGGTCGCCGCCGCCCCGGGCATCGCCGATGAATTGTTCGGCCTGCTGGAGACACTGGATGCGACAGCGGACATACCGGAGCACTGAGGCATACCGGACGGCCGAAGGGCTGTACGGGACAGCCGGGGCGCTGTAGCGCACGGCTGGGGCGCTCTACCGGGGCGCACCAGCGTGCCGGACTCGAGCGCGGGTGCGCGGCGGCGGCTCGTGGCACCGCGCCCCACCCGGCTCATGATGACCTGCCCCGACCAGATCGTGCCGTCGCGTCCTGCCCGGCTCG
>NZ_JASCXP010000164.1:0-14718 GCF_030010695.1 Nocardia sp. CC201C | reverse complement strand
CTACACCGTCTAATTCGTCGGCAGCGTCAGTTGTGTTTTTTTTTTATTGATTCGGCGTACACCGAGATCTACACCCAGCACGACCTCGTCACCGCCCTCGGCCGCCTGCACCACTCCCCCGCCGCGCCGACCATCGAGGAGCTCTTCGACAACACCGTCTACTCCTATCTCCGAACCCGATGCGCCACGGAACTGAGCCATCTCACACGAGAATTCCCCGTCAGCCGAGCCACCGAGTGCCTCTACGACTGCGAATCCCGGACCCGAGCGATCGGCATCGCGCACGCCGACCTGTCCCTGCCCGAAGTCCGCGACCGACTCGCCCATATCGGCCATGACCCGACCGAGGACGACGACAACCGGCGAGCAGCCGCAGCCCGCATCAACCGTTGACCGACCCCGCACTGCACTCCAGCCACCGGTCAATGCGCGGCGGGCCAGGTGGTGGTGAGCCAGTAGCCGTAACCGCGTTCTGCCCCCTGCTGGGCCAACACATCGAGGGCGACGAGGATTCGAGGAGTGACGTACCTGGTCCAGGCGAAAACGGCGAGCAGAAGCACTGCCAGGACGGGCAAAGTGCGGCCACTGCTGGACGGCCCCTCGGGGACAACGATGATGTCGTAGATCACGCAGAAAGCGCTGATGACAGGAAGAAACCAGGACATCGCGAGTCCGGCGCGCCGACGGGTACGTTCGCCGACGATCAGACGGTGCCAGTGGACGGCCTCATCCGCGGTGGCCAGAGTGGGCAGTTGCCGAGCGCGCAAGGCGCCGTAGAACTGTCGCATCCGCGCGCGACCACCATAGCGTCCGCGCTCCAACACGATGCCCAATACGGCACCCGGTAGACAACCCACCGCCAGAGCAGCGCCGAACTCGTTGAATCCGGTCAGTGCCGCGAATCCCAACAGCACCGCACACACCACCGGAACGAGCACCCGCAGCGGGGCGAATCGCAGTTCCCACAGCCGCTCACGGCCGCCTCGCACCGTCTTCACTCCCATCACCGCGGCTCCCGAGCCACGATGTCGGTGCGCCGCCATGCCCGCACCACGCCGGGCCAGGCGAGAAACCACATGATCGCCACAAATGCGACACCACCCGGCATCGACCACGAGTACCGGCCGGAGACCAGGTCGACGGTCAGCGAAATCGCGCCGCCCACGGTGACCAGCAGGAGATACAGCGTGAAGCCGCGCAGCCGAGTGGCCCTGGTCAGCAGGGAGAACACTCGTCCGCGCACAGTGGCCGAGGAGCAGTCCGTGGGTTCACTCATACGCACCGAGTATGTCACGGCAAATTCTCAGCAACACCCCCGGCCTGCATGTACCGGTTCGCGGGCAGTGATCGATCCCAACCGTAATGTCATCGATCCGACAGGTGCCGCTGCCCGCGCGGCGCGAGGTCATCCGCAATGAGGTCCCATTCGGCACCGAACTTCCGGACAAGGATGTCGGCGAGATAGGAAACCAGATCCGTGCGCAGTGTGACCCAATCACTGCGCTCGAACTCTTCGAACGGCAAATCGTCTACGTACGTTTGCCACGCGCCAAACGCCGTCACGGGATCACGAACATAATCATCAGCGTCCGCACCCAAGATGTCACTCATCTCCGCTGCATTGGCCAGACAGTCCGAACTCCACTGCGAAAGCCCCTGCCGGGCTTGCTCGATCACTTCCGAGACTTCTGGAGACTTACTCACAGCTGTTCTCTCCCAAACCAATACGCACCGTACCCCTCCGGCCAACCTGCCGTGAAGCGGGTGAGCGACTGCGCTCAGTGAAAGAATTCACGCAGGACAGCCGCAACCGACGTGAAATCGTCGGGATTGTGGGTCTGCCTGGCCAACGACCTGAATCGTGAATCCGGCAATACCGCATCGAGTTTCTCCATGCTTTCCGGCCCATACCGATCGCTGGCGGCGCTGCCAGCAGCAGGGCGGGAATGCCCGTCGCGGACCAGCGGTTCAGGTCCGGATCCATCGCGCTGAGGCATTCCAGGTCAGCGATCAGTCCAGGCGCTCGGTCGGCCATGGCCGCTCCCAGCGAACGCAGGATGCCCTCGGGAACTGGTGAATCGAGTACGGCCCGGAAGAATTCGACCACCGAGTCGACGGGATGGTCGGCGACGAGCTCGCGGGCTCGCTCCAGTGTCGGCCGGAGCGGACCACCCGCCAATGCCAGGGGCGCCTCGTACAGCGCGAAGCGCCGAATGCTCGAAACGCCCGCAGCCACCAGCGGCTCCAATACAACCAGGCCACCGGCTGAATGTCCGAAGACGAAGCTCACATCGTCCTGGCGTTCGAGCACAGCGGCGAGATCCTCGACCTGCCGGGCGAAGATGCGTGGTTGTGTACCGCTTCCGCTCGGTGTGTAGCCCCGTCGACAGACGACTACGACTCGATAGTCGGTGGCCAGCAGCTCGGCCATCGGATAGTAGGTCTCCACCGTGACCGGCGCACCGTGCATGACTACCAGCGGCGGCCCGTCACCGAGAGCCTGGAAGACGATACGAGTGCCGTCGGCCGAGATAACACTGTCAGGTGTAGACCACATGAAGTATTCTCGCATTTCCGTCAGTCGCCTCGCCCCCAAAGCTCGTGCGCTGCTTCACCCCTCGGCGAAATGAAGACGGTAGACGTGCGGGTTTACCACTGGTCCCAGAGCACGTATGTCGTGTGATCGGCAGTTACAGAGGTTCTGTCGGCTTCAAGTCGGCTCGGCGGTTGGTCTTCGGCCCCGCCGCGCCTGCCGGTGCGGTCCGCGCGGGTCAGGCAACAGAACGTGTTTCGCCGTCAACCACCACGCACCCTCAGGGTGGGTACGAATCGATCTCGGCAGTCCAATCGTCCGCCGCCGCCGACACGGACACCGCGTCGACCCGGCACGAAATAACAAATGGATTGCCCGCACGGGTATGCCGTCGCCACGGCGGCGAGAGCTCCAGATCCAGACCGATACTCGGATTGATCGAACTCGTCTCGGCCGTGACGTAGGAGAAGGTCAAGTGCGGTGCAGTGAAACTCAGTCGCACACTCGAGTGCTCGTTGTCAGCAGACAACTCCCCCGCATGGTGAAGCCACTGCGCCAACGCGACGCCGTCCTCCGGGGTCAACGCCTGGCACCGGAAAGGACCCTGTTCCCTGAGGGCAGTACGCAGTCCCGGTGACGGCCAGCCAGCTCCTCCGCTGTTGCGGTTCGACCGCATCCGGGAATTGGTAACCCACCACGCCCAGTTCCACCCCGTACCCGTCGCTGCCGATCAACCTCATCTGTCCAGCATTCCACTGCGCCCGGTCCGCGATTCGCGCCCCCGTCGCGACGCAAAAGTCGTGCCCAGGCCACCCTGCAAGCAGCATATCCGTGCGTCCATTGGGCAGGGCCACGGCGGCGCGGACGAATCCGCGACCTGCCGCATTCCGATTCGTGGTTCGCAACCCACTCCCAGACGCAGGATTCCGCTGCGAGCGCAAACCTCGATCAATTGCGGCGACACACCGAAGCCGACCGTCAGCCGTGATGTCTCCGTCTCGCAGCGGGCTTTGATCTGTAGGCGTGGATATACCCCGCACGGAATGGGTTTCCGCGCGGGCCCCTATCACATTGTCGGTCTGCTCCGGTCCCGCGACATCGGCGGTCCTCTCGCCCTAACCGTGAGGTCGACCGTGCCCCTCGCTCTGGTCGTGATACCGGCTGCGGCGGGCCGGGTCGGGGTCAGGCGACTGGGGCTTACGACCGTAATGGTGGGGCTTGTCGCCGTGCCAGGGGTTATTGCCGCAGGGGCGGCGGTGGTAGCCCAGCGTCTTGTTTGACGCGCAGTCGGTGGATGGCGGGGCCGAGGAGTTCGTCGCCGTGGTGGCGGTGGTTGACCCGCCGCCCCCGTGCCGGGTCGTGGTGGGCGGGGGGCCGCCACCCGGTACGACCCGGATACCGGGTGTGCGTGTCGAGGCGTTCGGTGGCCCATCCGGTGGGGTCGTCGGCGTCCTCGGCGACCTGGGCGTGGTGCCGGTCGCAGACCAGGGTGAGGTTGTCGATATCGGTGCCGCCGTGGTGTGCCCACGGGATCAGATGGTGCACCGCGCACATCGTCGCGGGCACGTCACAACCAGGGAAGGTACAGCCGCGGTCGCGGGCCACACACGCCAGCCGCTGCCAGCGGGAGGCGAGGCGTTGTCCGCGTCCGAGGTAGAGGGGGACGCCGTCGCGGCCGAAGAGCAACAGCCACGGGTAGCGGCCTTCGGCCAGCCGCAACGCGGCCGGGATCGACATGGTCGTGCCCGCGGCGGTGACCGCGTGCCCGGTGCCGCGTTCGAGGTCCTCAGGCGCATGGTGAGCACGACCGAGACGGGCATGCCGCGGTGGCTGCCGAGGGTTTTCGCGCCCCCGGTCGCGGTCAGGAACGCGGTGAGGGCGTCATGGTTGCGTTGGGCCACCGTGCGGGTGTCGCGTCCGGCAGCGGCCTCGAGGTGTTTCGGGTCGATGGCGCGGGCACCCAGGGTGGGGCTGTCGGGGTCGGTGGGGTTGCACATGCCCGGTCGCGCGCCCTTGGCCAGCACCGCGTCCAGCAGCGCCCGCAACTGGGGGGTGAGCAGCCCGGTGATCTCGGTCATGCCGTCGATGCGTTGACGTCCCACCGTGATCCCCCGGACGCGGGCACGGTCACGATCGTCGGTCAGGGTGCCGTCGGGGTCGAGGTGGGCCAGGATCGATTCCCCGACCGTCACGATCGCGTCCGGTGTCAGCTCGCACGCGTGCCGGGCCAACAGCTGTTCGGCCTCTACCCGTAATTCGGTCGGTACGGCGGCGGGGATGCGGTCCATGACCGTCATGATGCGCCGCGCGTGTTCGACCGACAGCAGCCCGGCCGCTTGGTGGGCGGCGGTGTGCGGGTATTCCGGTTCCCGGTCTTCGCCGTGCACGAAATGGAACACGCCGAGTTTCTCCGCCGCGCGGCGTCGTGTTCCGGCCTCGGCCATCGAGATCCGCAGGGTTTCACTCAAATATTTGGCCAGGCTCTTGCATCCGGCGCGTTCGGGCAGGTGCCGGTCACTGGTCTCGATGACCAGGCGATGCGACACCGCACCCAGTCGGGCGCGGACGGCTTCGACGCGTCGCATCAGTTCCACGAAGTCGGTGTCGGTGTAGCGGGTGAGGTCTTCGTCGAGCAGGGCGGTGGTCGCGGTCGTCAATTCCTCCACGACCGCGAATACCTCACCCGCCCGGCTCGTATTCATGCCGTAATTCTATCGGGAAAAGGGTTGCGGCAGAATGAGAAAACCAATTCACGCACCCCTTCCAGCAAGCCGGATTTGTCCTTCTCTCGTCATCTGCCGTTCAAAGTCCGTTGAGAAACCTCGGCAAAGGTCACCCCCATGGCCCTACACACCGGCTTCACTCGACGCACCCTTTTGCGCACCTCCGCCTTCGGCTTGGTGGCCGCTCCCGCGCTGATCTCCTGCTCCACTGACGGCCCGGCCGTCGTCCGCCAGCGCCCCACGCTCACGCACGGGGTCGCGGTCGGCGATCCGCGCCCGGACGGTGCCCTCATCTGGGCACGCTCCGATGCCCCGGCCAAGCTCATCGTCGAAACCGCCGGTACCGAATCCTTCAACGACCCACGGCGTTTCGAGGGCCCGCTGCTGACACCGGAGACGGACGGCACCGGGCGGCTCCGGATCGCCGGGTTGCAGCCGGGTCAGCAGGTGCACTACCGGGTCACCCTGGAGGCCGCGGACGGTGCGACGTCCGAGCCGATCACGGGCGTCTTCCGCACCGTTCCCAGCGCGCCGTCGGATATCAAGATCCTCTGGTCCGGCGATGTGGCAGGTCAGGGGTACGGCAGCAATCCGGATCTCGGTGGCATGCAGGTCTTCTCCACCATGGCCGCTCGCGACCCGCACCTGTTCCTGCACTCCGGTGACTCCATCTACGCCGACGGTCCGCTCCAGGAGTCGGTCACCCTGCCGGACGGCCGAGTCTGGCGCAACACCGTCACCGAGGCGAAATCGGCTGTGGCGCAGACTCTCGAACAATTCCGGGGCAACTACGCCTACAACCTGTCCGACGAGAACTACCGGCGGTTCAACGGCTCGGTCGCGCAGCTGGTGCAGTGGGACGACCACGAGACCGTGAACAACTGGTCGCCGGGTGGGACGGTCGCCGCCGCCAAGGGCTACTCGGAACGGAATATGGACACCCTCGCCACCCGCTCGTGGCAGGCGTTCCACGAATGGATGCCGGTGGATCCCCGGGAGGCCGTGGACGGTCGACTGTTCCGCAAGGTTTCCTACGGGCCGCTGCTGGACGTGTTCGTGCTCGATATGCGCACCTACAAGGATCCCAATACCGAGAACACCGGGGCCGACGGCCGGATTCTCGGACCGGCCCAAACCCGGTGGCTCATGGACGGTCTGCGTGATTCCACGGCCACCTGGAAGATCGTCGCCAACGATTTGCCGCTGGGGCTGGTGGTCAAGGACGGTGAGCAGAAGGACCGGACCGCTTTCGAAGGGGTGGCCAACAACGATCCGGGCGCGCCCTCGGGACGGGAGGCCGAGATCGCGCGAGTGCTGTCCTCGATCAAGACGAACCGGGTGACCGGGGTGGTCTGGTTGACGGCCGACGTGCACTACACCGCCGCCCACCACTACTCTCCGAGCCGGGCCGCCTTCACCGATTTCGACGAGTTCTGGGAGTTCGTGTCCGGCCCGCTCAATGCCGGTGCGTTCGGACCCAACGACCTGGATGGCACCTTCGGGCCGGAGGCGGTATTCGTGCACGCCCCGGCCACGCCGAACACCTCTCCGCTGGACGGTGAGTTCCAGCATTTCGGCGAGGTGCTCATCGACGGGCGCAGCCGGGAGTTGACGGTGAATCTGTGCGACGCGAGCGGGAAGATCCTGTTCACTCAGCGCTTGTCTCCCGCTGGCTGATCGGCCATCGGGACAGGGGCGCGCAACCTCCGGTTTTGTGGTTAGCTGTAGCGCCATGAGCACGTCCGCACCCACCATCGGAGATGAGTTCCTGCCCCGTGACACCGCGGATGTGGTTCGCACGGTTCGGGATTCGCGCCTGTCGACGAAACCGCTGATCATCCGGGGTGGCGAGCGGGCCGAGGACGAGCTGGCGGTGCCGGAGCAGGGTGCGGTGCTGTCCATGCGGAAGATGAACCGGGTGCAGGTGGTCGACGCCGATGCCCGCACGGTGCGGGTGCAGGCGGGGGCGCGGCTGGCCGAGATCGACCGCACGCTGGGTGCGCACGGGCTGGGCCTGCCGATCGTGGGCGACCACCGCGAGATCACCGCGGGCGGATTCGCGGCGGTCGGCGGGCTCAGTTCCGCCTCCCACCGGTTCGGCATGTTCAGCGACAATGTGGTGGAACTCGAATACGTCGATCAGGACGGACGATTCGGCACCTGCGGGCGCAGCCACAATACCGAGCGGTTCCGGCGCATCCTCGGCGGCGGCGGACGCACCGGCATCATCACCGCGCTCACCCTCGACGTGCGCACGGTGGACAAGGACCGCACCTGGCTCACCACCGACGCACACCGCTTCCTGGATTTCGACACCTTCGTCGACCAGTCGGTGCAGGAGATCACCCGACCCGGTGACGCGGTACTCCAGGTGGGCCGGTGGGTCGACACCGCGCCGCTGCGGGTGTCGCGACCGGTCGGCACCGGACAGGTCAAACTGGGCACCATGCGGTTCGGGCAGTGGTCGAGCCTGCACCCGACCACGCCGACCGGTTCGCTGCGCGCCCGGCGCGAGGTCGGCGCGCGGGCCCGAAAGTCGCTGGGCGCCATCGCCTCCTCGGCGGGCGGCCGCGCGGGTATGCCGGTGCGCTATGCCGCGGCCGGTGCGCTCATGTTCGCTCCGAAGGTGCTGACGCTGCGGGACGCGGAGTTTCTGGCCGATACCGTCATCAGTTCCTCCGAACGCGGTCCGGCGTACCGCATCTCGCTGTTCGCCCCCATGTCCACCTACGCACGGGTCTTCCACGGCCTGCACGACCTGTTCTCCGACCTGCGCGAACGCACCGGCTGCTTCACCGTCATCTCGGCCATGACCTACGGTGTGCGATCCCCCTACCTGCGCGAACTCGACGGCGAGGACCACGGTTTCATCACCTTCACCTGTCGGCTGCGGCCTGCCGCGCTGCCCTCGGAGATGCTGCGCGACATCGTGTCCGGAATCGACGAGATCTGTGTCGCCGAACGCGCCCGGCGGTATGACCCGACCGACTAGACTGTGTTCCGCCGCACACTCCTGGCAATCAGTCAGCGGCGATGTGCGGCCGGTATCGGCACTGTCGGCGGGGTGCTGATGCATGGTTCGGCTCGTTCCCACACGAAGGTTGCCTGTTCCATGATCGAATTCCGCCATGATCGCCGTCGGCCCGCCGCCGAATCCATCGCGGGCAAACGAATCGTCATCACCGATGCCTGTTCCGATATCGGCCGCGCCACCGCCCGGCTGCTAGCCCTCCAGGGCGCGGAGGTGCTGCTGGTGGCACGCCGCGGCGATCTCCTGATCTCCGATACCAATACCATTGTCCAAGCGGGCGGTTCGGCCCGCTGGCACCGCTGCGACATCTCCGCCCTCGGCGATGTGGATCAACTCGTCGAATGGGCGATCGCCGAATTCGAGCGCATCGACGTGCTGGTCAACAATGCGGGCCGCCCGCTGCGCCGCCCGGTGCTGCAATCGCTGGACAAGTTCCGCGACTATCAGCGCATGATGGCCGCCAACTACTTCGGCCCGCTCCGGCTCACCCTCGGCCTGATCCCGGCCATGCTGGCCAGCGGATCCGGGCATGTGGTCAATGTGGGGCCGTGGAGCCTGTCCACCGGAGCCGCACCGAACTTCGCCTCCTACGCCAGCGCTCAGGCCGCCTGGACCACCTTCGGCGACTGTGCGGACGCGGAACTGTCGCCGCGCGGCATCCACGTCACCTCGGTGCAGTATCCGGCCTTCAAGGCCGACGCCGAATCGCCGGACTACTACGCCGAGCATCCGGTCTCGGTGCCCGCCGAGGCGGCCCGCTGGATCGAGCACGCCATCCGCACGCGGCCCAGCCGGGTGGAGCCCCGCTTCTCCCGCACCCTGCGCGGGCTCGCGGGCGTCGCGCCCCGCTCCACCAGCCGCCTCATGCACGCCTTCGGCATGTAGCGCCTCGACAGGTAGCAGCGCGGCATACAGCGCTTTCGGCAATTGCGCGGATGAGGGGAAGGCGGGGTGCCCGCCGCCGAGCACCCCGCCTCTCACACTCACGCGAATTGCGCTCCGGTGACCGGCATTCCGACATTCCGGATGGGTCCGTCGATACAGGTGGTCACCGAGCCACCCGCCTTCTCGATCGGGCCGGTCGTGATCACCACCGTGCCCCCGGCGCCCGGCCCCTCCACGATCTGGAGCGTATTGGTCGCGGGCGCACCGTAGCCGTTCAGCGCGAACGGCCCGACAATGCGACTGACCTCACCATTGGCCCAGTTGAAGGTGGCGTCGAGCTTCCCGTTGACGCCCAGGCAGCTGGCCTCGCCGACGAAATCGGTGGACCAGCCACCCTCCTCGGTCGGGGTGCCGACGCAGGTGTGCAGATCGCCGTCCAGCCGCGCCGTCACCTGCGTGGGCTCCAGACCGATGGGAGTGTCGGACATGAACTGCACATGCCCGCCCGCACAGCCCCCGGAGATCGCGGTCGCCGCGGCCGGACCCGCCGTGACGGCGGCACCCGCGGTCGTGAACAGCACACAAAGGGCTGGCACCGCCAGCGTGGAAATACGAAGCTTCATCCCGCCCTTTCCTCGTGATCGTTCGAAATGACAGCCGACCGTAGCGCAACCATGCGCGGCGACGAGCCGAAATGCGATGAACCCGCGCGGCCGCCGAGCGACGCACCCGAGTGGACCCCGGCGGCGACTCGGACCGCGATGGTTGCCAGTGCTCACGACTCCGAGCTACATTAGTCGAGTGCCTAAGTTAGTCGAACGAGCAAATTCTAATCGGGGTCGGCAACGACGCGAGGAACTCATCGAAGCGGGGGTGGCGCTGCTCATCGAGGGCGGCTGGGCGGCCGTCACGACGCGAGCACTGGCCGCGCGCAGTGGAGCCAATGCCGGGCTCATCCACTATCACTTCGGCGGCCTGCCCGGCCTGCACCTGGCCATCGCCGAACGCGCGGGTGAGCGAGCCCTCGCCCCCGTTGTCGACGCGCTGCTGGGCGCATCGGACGCACACTCGGCGATAGCCGCGATGCGGTCGACGATCTCGCGGGTGGCCACCGACGACCAGATGGTCCGGCTGGCAGTCGAATTGGTGTCGGGGACACGGCAGGACCCCGCACTCGGCGTGGCCTTGCGGGAGAGTCTGCGTGAGGCACGCGAGCGGATCGCGGAGTGGCTCGGCGACCTGAATCCGGAGTGGACACCCGCGCAGCGGAGCGGAGCCGCCGTCCTCGTCGCGGCCCTCCTGGACGGCCTGCTCCTGCATCGCGAACTCGACGACGAGCTGCCGATCGATCCCGCGCTGGCCGTCCTCGGCACCCTCCTGGGCGACGAGTCATGCGGATCCTGATCCCCGGCGGCGGAATCGCCGGACTTACCCTCGCGTACTGGTTGCATCATTACGGCCATGAACCGGTCGTGGTCGAGCGCGCACCGCGTGGCCGGTACGGCGGCTATGGCATCGACTTCTTCGGCACCGGATACGACATCGCCGCCCGGATGGGCCTGACCGACCGGCTCGCCGCGCGGCAGCTGCCCACCGAAGACATCCGCACCGTCGACACCCGGGGTAGGCCACACGCACGGCTGGAACGACGCGTGCTGGAGAAGGTGATCGGCGGCCCCTATCTCGCCCTGATGCACGCCAGGCTGGAGGAGGCGCTCGCCGATGCCGTACGGAATAGGGTCGAGGTCCGCCACGAGCAGCGGGTCACGACCGTGCGGCAACGACCGGACGGTGTCGACGTCGCCTTCGCCGACGGCACCGAGGACAGCTTCGATCTGCTCATCGGTGCGGACGGCGTGCACTCGGCGACCCGCGAGCTCGTCTTCGGCCCCGAGCCCGGCTTCGCCCGGCACCTCGGCTACACCATGGCCTGCTACCCCGTGGCCGACACCTACGATCTCGGGCCGCGGCGCGTCCACTACAGCGAGCCCGGGCGACAGACGGTGCTCTATCCCACCGACACTCCCGGCGAACTGATCGCGCTCTTCCTTTATCGCACACAACGATTCGTTCCACCGCGGGCCGAGCGACCCGCGGCACTGCGCGCGGCGTTCGACGGGATGGGTTGGATCACCCCGCGCCTGCTCGCGGCGGCCCCGGCCGACGACCTCTTCATGGACAGCTTGACCCAGATCCGGATGCCGAGCTGGCACCGCGGCCGCGTCGCCCTGATCGGCGACGCCGCCGCGGCCATGACGCTGACCTCCGCGCAGGGGGCGTCCATGGCCATGGCCGGTGGCTATCTCCTCGCCGAGGCGCTGCACCGGCATTCGGAGCACGTGGCCGCCTTCCACGCCTACGAGGCGCGACTGCGCGCCGCCGTAGATCAGCGCCAGGACCGCGCCCGCGCCATCGCGCGCTCCCTCGTCCCCGCGACACGCACCGGCATCGCCGTTCAGACACTGGTCTCCAGCGTCGTCATGCGGGACGCCTTCGTCGGCCTGCTGCGCCGCGGATACGGCGACACCACCAGCGTGCTGGCCGAGACCTGAGTCCCATCAGCACGTATCGACATCGCCCGACACCAGACCGACCTACACCAGATCGACCTACACCGGAAAGGCAATCTCTTGAGAGACGACCGGAAACTGGTCCTCGTCGCCGGAGCGACCGGCTATTTGGGCCGCCACATCGTCGCGCGACTGCACGACCAGGGGTATCGGGTCCGCGCGGTGGTCCGCGACAAGCAGCGGGCGCTGGCCCCCGGCGCGCACGGTGCGCCCGGCCTCAACGACCTGGTCGACGAGTGGATCGTCGCCGACGGCGGCTCCCACCTCGACGCATCGGTCGTGGCCGACGTGGACCATGTCGTGTCGGCGCTCGGCGTCACCCGGCAGCGGGCGGACCCGTGGGACGTCGACTTCCTGCTGAACCTGCGCTATCTGGAATTGGCGGAACAGCACGGCGCCGCCTCGTTCCTCTACGTCGGAGTCATGAACGTCGACACCGGCACCTCGGCGCTCACCCGCGCGAAGCACGCGTTCACGGCGGCGCTGAGCCGATCTCGGGTGAGTCCGCAGATCGTCAATCCGTCGGGCTACTTCTCCGACCTCACGGAAATCTACGATCTCGCCCGGCGCGGCGTGGTGTTCGGACTGGGTGACGGGAGTGTGCGACTGTCCCCCATCCACGGCGCCGACCTCGCGGACTTCTGCGTCTCCGTGCTCCCGGAGGGCGCGGGCACGTGGGAGATCGGCGGACCCGAGGTGCTGAGCTACCGGGAGATCGTACGCCTGGCGTTCGACGCGGCCGGGCGGCGCGAGCGGTATCTCCGGGTGCCCGGCGCGTTGACATCGACCGCGGTATGGCTCGCCGACCGCACCAGCCCACGCGCCGCCACCCTCATGCGGTTCTTCCTGGACGGCATGCGAACCGACTCCGTCGGAACGACTTACGGAACGCGCACCCTCGGCGACTACTACGCGTCACTGGCTCGATAGCCCGAACCGCGGCACGTCACCGGACAGCAGAACGCCCCGCCCGGAATCCGGGCGGGGCGCTTGGTGTGCTCGGGTCAGTGCTTCTCGGGGCCGAGGTGGTACTCGAACACCAGACCGCCCGCGGCGATCAGGATCAGCACCACGCCGACGCCGATCAGCCAGAACTGGAAGAACGCGAAGCCCAGCGCGGCGACCGAGCCGGCCGCGGCCAGCAGGATGGGCCAGAACGAACCGGGCGAGAAGAAGCCCAGATCGCCCGCGCCGTCCGCGATCTCGGCGTCCTCGAAGTCCTCGGGGCGCAGGTCGAGACGTCGCGCCACGAAGCGGAAGTAGGTGCCGACGATCAGCGACAGGCCCGCCGACAGCACGATGGCGGTGGTGCCCGCCCATTCGACGCCGGTGCGCGACTGGGCGGTGAAGTAGCCGTACACGATCGCCACGAGCACGAAGAAGATCGTGATCAGTTCGAAGATGCGAGCTTCGACCTTCATGTCAGTTCAGTCCTCACTTGGCGGCTTCCGTAAGGCCCTCACCACGGGCCGTACGTTCGGTGTCGAAGGGCTTGGTGGTCACGGCGACCGGCGACTCACCGATGGCGGCCAATGCCTCGGCATTGGTCTTACCGGACTCGCGCTCCTTCAGGTACTGCTCGAACTTCTCCGGCGTCACCGCGCGGACCTCGAAGTTCATCATGGAGTGGAAGGTGCCGCACATTTCCGCGCAGCGGCCGACGAACGCGCCTTCCTTTTCGATCTTGGTGATCTGGAAGGTGTTGTCCGAGTGGTTTTCCTTCGGGTTCGGCATGACGTCGCGCTTGAACAGGAACTCCGGCACCCAGAAGGCGTGGATGACGTCCGCGGCCGCCAGCTCGAACTCGATGACCTTGCCGGTCGGCAGGACCAGCACCGGGATCTCCTCCGAGGTGCCGATGGTCTCGATCTTGTCGTAGTTCAGGTAGGAGATGTCATTGGCCGGCAGACCGTTGTTCGGGCACGGCTGCGGGTGGCCCTCGTCGTTCTTGCGCTCCAGGCACTCTTCCCGGATCTGGGTGTTCATCTCCTCGCGCTCGGCGTCGACGCCGTCGTACTGGAGGCCACCGTCCTTGAAGTCGACCTTCTGGTAGCCGAACTTCCAGTTCCACTGGAAGGCGGTCACGTCGACCACCACATCCGGGTTGTCGACCTTCTCGTGCACGTAGTTCTGCACGACCACGGTGAAGTAGAACAGCACCGCGATGATCACGAACGGGATCGCCGTGTAGGTCAGCTCCAGCGGCACGTTGTAGCCGGTCTGGCGCGGGAACTCCGGCGAGTTCTTCTTCTTGCGGTGGAAGATGACGGTCCAGAAGGTCAGACCCCAGACCAGCACGCCCATCGCCAGCGCGGCGAGCACGGACCAGGTCCACAGCTCCCGCATCTTGGTGGCCTGCGGCGTGACACCCGAGGGCCAGCCGAACCGAAGCCACGGGTTATCGATCGAGCAGCCGGAGACGAGCATCGCGGTCATCCCCATGGACACCGCCAGCCCGGCCCGCCGAAGGATACGGCCCCGCCGACCCTGGGCGGGTCGTGCCCCTATCGCCTCGCTCGCCTTGTGCGCCACGCTCAACGCCTTCCTGGTCGTCTATTCGACACGGCGCCGCCCGGACTCCCTTCCGCCGGACGGCACATATTCAGCACGTTTGGGAAATTCTCAGGGTCGGGCGCACAACGCGCCACCGACTCCGGGAGTTCCCGAATACTACGCAGCGTAGACCAAACCACCGCCCTGGATGTGATCGGGTCGCCCACGACACGCCCCGCCACACCCCCTGCGCCCCAACTCCCCTGGTCCCCGCAGCACGACAACCCTGCTCCCGACCGATAACCCCACCCCGAACCACCACGCCCCCAGACCCGACCGATAACCCCAGCCCAAGACACACCACCCCTGCCCGAGCCGCAAGCACCCCACCCCGAGCTGAGACACCCCCAGCCACCCCACCCCAAGGCACAACACGCCCGCCCCAAGGCACAACACCCCTGGTTCGCGGCGCGTCCCCGGTCT
>NZ_JASCXP010000163.1:0-14759 GCF_030010695.1 Nocardia sp. CC201C | reverse complement strand
GCAAATTCATTTTCGAATTCAAAATGCAAATTCAAGCCCCACAAATTCGTAATTCCGAATTTGTGGGGCTGAATTCTTATTGATTTGTGGAGGTAATTCCTATTCGGATGTCTCGATATAGAATCCGAGGTAATCGAGGGTGGTGTCCATGAATTTATGCCCGAGGATTTCACATTTGTAAGCGATGTCGAGCACGTTCCTTTCGGCGTATTCATAGTATGCCACAGCGGCGTATGCCTCTCGCAAGTCCGAGGGAATTAGCGGTTTTCCGTCGCAGTCATGGAATGCCTTTTTCGAGGCAAGTCCTATTTCTTTATTGTACTTGGCGGAGAATTGTTTATTGTCGATATTCTGGTCTATTTCTGTGCGCAATTTCTCTATTGCTTCCAAAATGAGGTCACGGTCTCCCAGGATGGGAATTGTGTACGGTGCCGTGGCGCGCTCGGCGTCGCGGGTCTTGGCCTGCCCGCTGAATACTACCTGGTAGCGGTTGTCCGGTACAGGGGCGAATGTGCCCCGTAGGGCCACCTCTACCGGTCGGCGGCCGGTCAGGGCGCACAATGCGGCGATTGCTTTCGGGTTGGACCAGCGGCCCATCATGACCTCACCGAGCAACACCAGGGCGGTGTCAACGTAGACATCGGGGTCCAACGGCCGGACGTCTTGGTGCTTGGCTTTACGCGCCTCGGCCTGGTGCTTGTCGTACTCTTCTTTGCGCGCTGGGGAGTACCGGAGATATTTCGATGCTGGCGAGTATTCGCCGAATTTCTCAGCCAGGGCGTGGCGGTAGGCTGCGATGAGGTTGCGATTTGTCAGGGCCGAATACTTTTGCCCGTCCGGCTTGCGGCGGTTGTGAATCCAGGACAGCTCGGCCAATGCGGTCATGCGCAATTGTTTCGGGTCCATATCCGCCACCCGCGCCACGAATTCGGCTATGCGCTGTTCTTCCAATTTCGACAGCTGGGCCATGGGCTCTCTCCCTTGTTCTCGGCGACTCCCCCAAGTATAGCCTTAAAGGTGGGGATATTGTGGATTGAGCTACAGATTTCTTGCCCAAATTCACAGTAGGTACAGATACCCGTATTCCCGTATGCCCGTGCATAAGGGAATCCGTATGCACGGGGTGTGGTGATGGTGGCGGCGCACCGGTAGAACCCGCCCAGCGGTGTCCCTGCACCGGCCCCGCCGCCCTTTACGGCGACGACTGACCAGTCAGGCCCGCGCTGGCCACTGCCATCCGTCGGGCCATTCGAACGCTGTCCCAGCGTCGTTGTCGGTCACCTGGCGGTGCTTGCCGCTGGCGTGGGCGGCTCGGTCGCATTCGAAGTGTCGCGCGATCCCGTCACGGGTGTAGTCGGCGGGCACGTCCAGCACCGCGCCACACACGGGCTCATCGTGGCGGCGGGTTCGGTGGCGGCCTGGGCGGGGTCGCCGGGGAATCCGGCGGCCACCAGCTCGGCGTGGGTGACGCGCTGATCGGCGGTGCGGGCGGTGTCGGTGAACCCGAGCCCCGCCAGCACCGCCGCTACGCGGTCGGCGGTCCACACCACCTCGCGGCGGCCGACGCGGCGGGTACACCAGGCCCGCAGTCGTGCGCCGTCGCGGTCGGCCACCAGCACATCACGGCCGGTGGGCATGGGGATGGGGCCTTTGTCCAGGGTGAGCGTGGTGCCCTCCCACGGGACAACGAGCACCAGGCCGTTGGTGAAAAGGCTTGCGCCGGTCACGCTTTCGGCGAAGTTCTTGAACCCGAACATGGTCCGCGTCAGTTGCTCCAGGGGGTTTCCGCCCGCCTGGGCGTGTACCGGGTCGCCCACGATGCCGGGCATGGACCAGTCACCTTGGACGGGGCACGACAGCACCCCGCCCACGCGCTCGCGAATGCCCTTGACCTCGCACACCACGGCCAGGTGCGGCAGGATCACCACGACATCGGCCTCAGCGCTGGCGGTGCCCGTGACCGGGACCAGCGCGCCCGAGATCGCGATACCGGGCACATCCCAGGCCCGCAGCGCCGCGAGGACCTGGGCCTCGGTGGCGGGGTGCGGCCGGGCGGCGTTGACTACTCGCACGGCTCACCCCTTGCGTCCGAGGCTGGTCGGGGCCACCGACAGCCGCGCCCCGCCGTCGGGCAAGGGCTCCAGGGTGAGGGGGTAGACCTTGCCCTCGGTGTCGCCCAGGGCCTCGGGGGCCAGGTCACCGGGGGCCAGGTCGATAGAGCCGCCCATCTTCATCAACACGCCGATGAGCAGGGCGTGGGAGAGATCGGGGTCGTAGTCGCTGGCGTGCAGGTATTCGGTCATGGCGTGGTGTCCTCGGTGCGGCGGGCAGTGATGTCGGCGGCGGCCTCCCGCAGGAAGCGGTACAGGCCGTACGCCTGGTCAGTGGTGGCAATGACGGCCTCGGGGGACAGGCGGGCCACCTCGGCGGCGGTGCGGGAATTGGTGCGGGCCAGCCATTCGCGGGCCACGGCCACGGCGGCGGGGTCGGCGGCCAGGGCGGCGGTGATCTCGGCATCCTCGCGGCGGCGCTCGTAGTCCATTTGGGCCACGATCTCGCGCTGGATGTCGGGACCGAGGTCCGCGTCGTCGCGGGCACCCGATATCGCCACGGTGCCGGGGCGGCGGTCGGTGGACCCGAACCCGAGGCGGGCCAGGGCGCGGGCGGCGAAGCGATTGTGCGGGCCGTCGCTGCCGGGGGTGGTCCACACGCGGATCATGTAGGCCCCGCCGGGGGTGGTGCGCATGAGTCCGGCGGGGGTGGCCGCGGGCACCCAGGCCCGGATGGCCTCGGGCAGCGGCTTGTCCTCGCGGTGGCAGAAGTGCACCCCGCCGTCGGGGGTGATCACGACGAAATCGGCGGGCCGCAGCGGGTTCCCGGACCGCAACCGCACGGGCGGGCCGTCGGGGGTGGCCTCGGGGCGGGGCGGGGTCGGGTGGCTCATGGGCGTGAATTCCTCTCGCTGTCTTGGTCTTTGGATCATGCGGCCATGGCGAGCACGGTGCCCACCAAAACGCTGGCGCGGGTCTGGCCGCCATCGGTGGGCGCGTCGCAGAACATCACGCACCCGGCGGTGGTGGTGTCGGTGGGCGCGCTGGTCTGGGCGTAGGTGGTGGTGGGGGCGGGCACGAATTCGAGCGTGACCGTGGTGGGTCCGGCGCTGATCATGCCGACGACGACGGCGGCGGCCAGGGTCAGCAGCCACACCGCCGGGCGGGTGGCGGCGGTGATGGCGGCCGGGTAGCGCCGCCGCGCGGCCGTGGCCAGGGCGCGGCGAATGTGCTGGTAGCGGGTGGTTTCGGTGGCGGTGGTGTCCATGGCGGGTGTCCTCCGGTGGTGCGGTCCGGTCCCACGGTACGCGTACGTCCTTATCTCTGTAAACCCTTATCGCTTTGTACCTTTGAGTCTGTATTTAAGGATATCCGTGGTACGGTATGCCGGTATCACCTCACCGAACCGAGAGAAAGGGCCGGGCCAATGGCGAAGACACCGCCGCCGCGTCGGTCGCTGGTGGCGCGGATGCGCGCCGCCGGGGGCATCGTCGTGGCGTGTGTGAGCACGAAAGGGGGGGTGGGGAAATCGACGCTGGCCTACAACCTGGCCGATGAGTACGCCGACCGGGGGGCCACGGTGTTGCTGATCAACACCGATATTCAGCGCACAGTGGTGGACGCCTACGCCATGCGCGAGACTCCCGCGCGGTTCGAAGTGCTGCACTACCCGCACGAGAGTCTGTGGCGCGACT
This sequence comes from Nocardia sp. CC201C, assembly GCF_030010695.1. NCBI lineage: Bacteria > Bacillati > Actinomycetota > Actinomycetes > Mycobacteriales > Nocardiaceae > Nocardia > Nocardia sp. CC201C. The sequence continues at coordinate 11,014 of NZ_JASCXP010000163.1, read as the reverse complement.
TCGCGCGACTGCGCGCCGGTCACGATGTTGTGGTGATCGACGGGCAGGGCCGCAACGACGTGATCACTCGGGCCGGGGTGACGGCCGCCGCCCAGGATGAGCACGGGGTGATCCTGATTCCGGTGGTGGCGTCCCCGCCGGATGTGTGGGCCACCAAGCGGGATATGGCCCCGATCATCACCGCCGCCCGTGAGCTGGCGTGGGCGCTGCGGGTGCGCACGGTGCTCATGCGCTACGACGACAAGGAATTGATCACCACCGCCGCGCGTGAGGCCCTGGCCGCCGCCCCGGTGATCGCGCCGCCCACTCAGACCGATATCCCGCGCCGCACGATCTACACCCAGGCCATCTCGGAGGGCCTGAGTGTGCGCGAGTACGACCCGCGCGGCGCGGCGGCCCGCGAAATCGCCGCGTTGGCCACCGAACTGGCCACCTTGGCTCTGACCGACCCCGAACAGAAAGAGACACCGCAGTGAACGCCCGAGGCAGCAAGCCCACGATCAAGAACCCGACCGACGCCCAGGCCGCCGCCGCCGCGGCTGACGCGGCCAAGTTCGTGCAGCCCAAGTCCGGCGTGGTCAAAGCGGGTTATTCGCGGCTGACGGTCGATATTCCGTCGGACCTGAAAGAGGTCCTCGACTTCCTGGCCCAGCGCCAGCGCCGCCAACTGAAATTGACCGTTGCCGACCTGCTCAGCGATCACCCCGACATTGCCCGCGCCCGCGCCCAGCTCGACGCGCTGAAAAAGCTCGAACAAGAGCAGTGACCGATTCCCAGGGGGAACCATGACCGAGAACCCGACCACACCGATAGACCAGTCACCCGCGGATTTGGCCGCGCGCGTGCAGCGCGCGGCGGCCCGCCTGCCCTACCAGTTCGACCCCGCCCTCACCGAGGCCCTTTCCGATGAGGAATTGGCCGATGAGCGGGCGCTGGCCGAAGAACTGCGCGGGCACGATCGGACGTTTCGGCGCACCGAGGCCGCCGCCGTGGTGGCGGCCCGTACCGCCGAACTCGATGCGCGCCTGGCCGCCGCGCGGAAGATGCGCGAGTTGGATGCCGAAATCCAGGATGCCGATATCAGCGACCTACGGGAGGCCCGCCGGGCGCTGGCGGCCCAGCGGCGCGCGATGAGTCCCACCGCGCGCCTGGCCGAACTCGCGCGCACCCGCCGCCGCGCGTCCTGGGCGCTGGCGGGGGTGATGCTGGTGGCCATGGCCATTTCGGCCGTGAACGTGCAACACAACATCGCGCCGGGCACCACCGCGAGCAACATCATGTGGTGGTTCGCCTACTTCGTGGAAGCCCTCATTTCGGTCTGCTTGGTCGTGGTGATGGTGATTCAACCGAAGTTGGAGGAATGGGAGGTCAACGACCAAGGCCGCAAGATCGTGGCGGCGGAGGTGGCGTTGCTGGCGGCCACGGTCGCGCTGAACACCTTCCCGCACCTGGCCCAGCGGGATTGGTGGGCGGTCGGGGTCCACTCGGTCGCGCCGGTCATGATCGCGGTAGCCATGCTGATCCATCATGCGGTGTCGGCCGGTCTGGCCCGCGCCATGGACGCGGCGGCGGCGGCCATTCCCGCCGATGACGCGGCGCTGTCCCCGGCGGCGGTCTATCGCCCCTCCCAGCGGCTAGACATCGAACCCGCATACCCGCACCCCCGCCGGTCCGAACCCGCACCCCCGCAGCGTGAACCCGCGCCCCTGGGCAGCGAACCCGCACCCCCCGCCGACGAACCCGCATGGGCGGGTTCGGTCGAACCCGCATACCCGCACCCCGCCGAACCCGCACCCGCACACCCCGGCGGTGGCGAACCCGCCTACCCACCTATGCGGGTTGGTGAACCCGCAAGGGCGCACGCCGAACCCGCCTATGCGGGTGCGCGGGGCGGGGCCGGGCACCGCGAACCCGAGACCGACCCCGAACCCGCCCCCGCGCGGCCACGGTCGGAAGCGGCCCCAGTGACCAGCGCCTACGCGGCAGGACCGGAGCAGGACACGGACCGGGCGGGTTCGGTCGAACCCGCACCCCCGAGCGTCGAACCCGCACCCCCGGTGATGTCCGAGGCCGTCACGGTGCCCGAGGCCGTGGCCGAACCCGCACCCCCGCAGCGTGAACCCGCACCCGCGCCGGTCGAACCCGCACCCCACGCCGACGAACCCGCATGGGCGGGTTCGCAACCCGCACCCCAACCCGCACCCCCCGCCCCCGAGACCGTGGCCGAACCCGCACCCCCCGAGTCCTCGGGCGCGGCGGTGTCGCAGTCCCATGTGCTCGCGGCCGGTGAGGTGCTGGCGCGGCGGCCCCGGTTGCGGGCCTCGGTCGAGCAGGTGGCCCAGGTGATCGCCGACCACGACGCGGGCGCGAGCGTCACCGCCTCGGTGCGCCACAGCGGCGCGCACCGAGACACCGTGAAGGCCATCCGCGAGACCCTGGCCGACATCCGCACCGAGAGCGGGCGCGTGATCGCGCTGCGCAGCGGCGGCCACCGATAGCACCGATACGCACACCCACCCGATACACGCGACAGCGGCCAGGCCCCGGAGATTTCCGGGGCCTGGCCGCTGTCGTCGTACGGTGCGCGGTAGCGCCGTGGTGGTTTGCGGGGGCGGTGCCGAACTTGCGCCGGCGGCGCCCGCGGGCCCGCGCCGCGGGCACTCATCCGCCCAGGTCAGCGTGTGCGCGCCGTGTGTTCGCGGGGGTGAGCGGGGTGGTTGCTACAGGGCCAGGGCGGCCCGTAGGGCGGCGTCCACTTGGTCCATGAGGTGATCGGGGGCGGTGCCGATCAGGGTGTCGAACCGTTCGGGGTTGGCGTCGCCGATGGCGCGGGCGCGGGCGTATCCGCCCAGCTCTGCCCCGAGATTGATGCTGAGTAGCTTCATGGCGGCGGTGCGCGGCGCGACCGTGGTCACCTCCACCACGATCGGATATCCGGCGTCATTGAGGGCATCGGTGGACACGATCAGCACACGGCGGGTGTGGGAGATGCCCCGGTAGTCCCACACCTGGCCCCGGGCGATATCGGTCACGCGGCGTCACCGTGGCGGCGGGCCTCGGCCTGCTCACGCTCCCAACGCTCTTGGGCCTCGGCCTCACGCTCGGCGTAGAACGCGGCGGTTTCCTCTGGGTGCTCGGTCGCCCATTGGGCCTCGGCCTCGGCGGCCAGGCGCAACAGCTTCTCCGTGACGGCCTTGGCGCACCAGGCCGACACGGTGGTGTCCTCGGCCTCGGCCACCTCACGGGCCACGTCCAGGAAATGCGGGGGGAGCTTGATCGTGAGCGGTTTCAAGGCAGGCATACGCCAGAGTGTACGCCTGGGTGTACCGCCTGGTGCCCGCTCTCGGTCAGTCGGCGGGGCCGCACGAACACGCCACACACAGCGTGCAGCGGCGGCAGCCCCGGCAGTACTCGGGCCAGGGATGGCCGCACGCGGGCAGGACCGCCGGGGCCTGGACGGGAGGCAGCAGCGGCCCGCCAGCGTGCCAGGGGCGCGGGGCGGGCGTGGTCTCGGTCGCCATGGCCCCACACCGTAGACGCGCCCACACCGAGGGACACAGCGAACGGCCCGCAGCGGGTGAGACGCGCTGCGGGCCGTTCGGTGATGAGGGGTCAGTCTTTGGTCAACTCGTCCACGATCCTGGTCAGGGTTTTGCCCTGGCTCTCGTGGTCCGTGGCGGGCTCTTTGAGGCCGTCGCGGATTTCTTCCAGGACCGTCAACAGATCACCCAACAATTCGTTGGTGTGCTTGCTGGCGGCCAGCAATTCGGCCACGTCATCGGTGGTCACTTCGTTCACTACTCGCCGGAACAGTGCCATTGCGGGATATCTCCTTGTCTGCGAGCGCGTCTCAGGCGGTGGCCGGGGCGATGTCGGCGCGGTAGAAGGTCCGGCCCGACGTCGCGGGCCGGGGGGCGGACCACTCGCTCGTGCGCCGGTATCCGGCCTCGGTCAGCCAGGTATCGGCGGTGGCCGTGTCCAAGGTCTCGCTCTCCCCGTCGGCAAAGGTTTCCCAGGTCAGGGGGATGTCCCAGCCGTCTTCGGTGAGGTAGGTGCCCCGGGTGCGAATCTCCAGACCGGTGTGGTTGCGGCCGGGTCCGGCGCACAGGATCGCGCGGAATTCGTGGGGCGGGTCCTGGTGCGCAAAGCTCACGTGACCACTCATGATGTCGCCTCTTCCAATCGGTGTTACGGGGGAAATCCGGCGGGGCGGCCCCACCCGCCGTGTGGCGGGCCGGGCACACGGTCAGGGATCACCTGCCCGTCCGGGTGATGAGCCCGGACCCCTTCGTGCCCCTCCAGGGCTCGAACCTGGGTGCTGCCGGTCAGGGGCGGGTGGTCCCGGGCATGGTGAGAATGCCCGGAACCGTCGTTGTGGGACTATTCCCAGGTGCCCACGGTGGTCACGGTGGCGCGGCGGATCACGCGCACCTGGGGGGACGGGATGCCGCGGTCGCTCAGCTGGTCGGCGATGTCGGCGGCGGCGGCGTCGGCGCGCTCGGCGGTGGGGTAGGCGGTGTAGGCCCATCCGCGCGCCTGGGCGGTCTCGTCGCGGTAGAGCAGGCCCGAGGGCAGCAGCACCGCGTATTCGTAGGTGATGCGGGCCTCGGGGGCGGGGTAGGTGCCCGCCAGGGCGGCCACCGCGCCCGCGCCGGGGACATGCACGGGGGCCGGGGCCGGGGGGGTGTAGTCGGCGGCGCGCATGGCGGTGGGCTGGCCGAGGGTGATGCCGAAGTGGTCGGCCAGTTCGGCGGCGGCGGCGTCGGCGGCGGCCAGGGCCTCGGCCACGGTGGCGAACACGGCCGGGGCGCGGTCGTCGGTCTCGGGGTCGGGCAGGGCCTGGCCGGTGGACAGGACCGCCACGTAGCCCAGGGGGGTCACGGTCTCGGTGTGCTCGCTCATGTCGGTCTGTCCCTTCGTCGTGGTCATGGCACCACCCTAGCAGTACACCCTTACGTACTGCAACCCTTACATCCTTACGTAAGGATGTCGGGTGTCGGTTCCCCGAAAGGCCCCGTCACAGCGCCTATGAGCCTTGTCGGGGCCGTGCCCGCACACGATGTGCGGGGGCGGGGATTTCGGCGCTCTGCGGGCCGTCTGGGGGCCGGTGCGGCGGTCTCGGGCATCGCTCCCCCTGGTCAGCGTTTGGTGATGGCGGTGATGAGGGCGCGCCCGCCCTCGGTGCGGGTGGTGATCACCTGGGCGTAGCGCTGCGGGGCCGGATCGGTGGGGTACTGCTCGTGCAGCTCCACTTGCCAGGTGCGCCCGTCGGCGTCGGCGCGGGTGAGGAATACGCAGTACTTCGTACCGTCGGGCACGGTGTCGATACCGGCCTGGATGGCCGCCGCGTCGGGCACGGTGGCGTCGGGGGCCACGTGCTCACGCGCCCGCGCCCCGGACCGGTCCACGTAGTAGGCCCATTCGAACGCCAGGATCACCCCCGCCGGGGTGGCGGGGTCACCCGGACCCGCGCCGACCACGGTCGTATCCCCGGCGGTGGCGTAACAGTTCGCGGTGGCGTGCGGGTAGTTCTCGGGCACCACGGCGGTGGTGCTGGCCACCGGGGCGGCGGTCGCGGGCACCAGGGCCGGGGCCGTGGTGGTGGGAGACAGCGCGCCGGTCGGGCCGCCCATCTTGAGGTTGACCACCACGATGGTGCCGATCACCACGGCGGCGGCGGCCACGGTGGCCACGGCGGCGGCCACACTGCGCGAGCGGTACACGCTGACCTCGGTGTCGGTGTCCTCGCGCCGCCGCGCCAGGCGGCCGACCACGGGTTTCACGCTGCCGCTGCGGTCCACCAGGCCCCGCCGCGCGGTGGCGCTGTAGCCCTGATCGGCGGTGTCGTCGTCGGCGTCGTAGTCGGGGATATCCCACTCGTCCTCATCGGGGTCGGCGGCGGCGGCGGTGGGGGTGGTGCCCTTGCGCGGCCGTCCGAGCCAGTCGTCCCAGTTGCCCGCCATGGCCACCACTTTCGCCGGTACCGGCGGCGGTGGTGGGGGTTCTCCGAGTTCCACGGTGGTGCGGTCGGCCCCGAGTACCGCGTCGGCGGCCAGCGTCGTGCCGTAGATGGCTTCGGTGTCCTCGGGGTCGACCAGGCGCGGGCCGGGCCGCACCCCGCTCACCTCCGCTTTACCGATCACCGCGTCTGGATCCACCAGGACGCTGGCGGCCGGGCCGCCGTCGTCGTAGTCGTCGGCGGTGTCGCGGTAGACCGGCGCGGGCCGCGCGGTGCCCCACTCGTCCCCGGGATCGGCGACGCTGCCCGCCGGGCCGCCGCCGTCGTCGTCGTGCAGCTCGGGGACGGCGGCGCGGCGCGGCGCGGCGGGGGCCTTGCCGATCACCGCGTCGGGGTCCACCAGGACGCTGGCGGCCGGACCGTCGTCGTAATCGTCGTAATCGTCGTAGTCGTCGGTGTCGTCGGCGGCGGCCGGGGTGGGCTCGGGCTCGGGTGTCGGTGCGGCGCTGGGCATCCCCGCGAACGCGGGCAGGCTCGCGCCGTTGTCGCCCAACAGAAACGGGCTGTCGAACGGGTTGGGCTTGTCGCTCATGGTGTCTGTCCCCCTCGGTGTGCTCAGGTCGTGGCCGCTCAGGCGGTGGCGGTCACTCCGGCCTGCCCGTCGCGGCGGGGCCGGTCCTGCTCGGTGGGTGTGGGTTTGGCAGCGATCGGCGGCGGGACCGCCGCGCCGCCGGTCCCGGTGTCCTCGGTGGGCAGGCCCGCCGACGGGGCCGGGGCCGGGTCGGTACCGCCCCCGAGGTCCGGATACGTCGGGGCCGACGGATACGGGGCCGACGGGGCCGGACTCGCGTCCTCGGGGCCAGCGTCCAGGCCCGGACCGAGGTTGAACCCGATATCGGGAGAGGCACCATCCTCGGGCGCGGGGTCGTCGTTGCCGCCGGGGCCGGTGGGCGCGCCCGCGCCCAGGCCCCCGAACAACCCGCCCCCGCCGTTGCCGTTGCCGTTGTTGGCGTTGGGGTTGATGGCCTGGGTGACGGCGGTGGTACCCACGGTGGCCAGCGCGTCTATGCCGGTGGTGGCCACTTCGGTGCCCTTGTCCATGGCGTGGGTGATCACGCTGGCCACGGTGTCTATCAGGTGCGTTCCGACGCTCACCCCCGCGTCGATGAGCGAGGTACCCAGGGTGACCCCGCCGTTGATCAGCGCCGTCTGTAGCGCGTTCTGGGCGGCCAACACCGGGTCCGTCGTCGTGGCGGTGGGCGGGGTGTAGGTCAGCGTCGGCGTGTTGTAGGTGCCCGCCGGGGTGCTGGCGGGTTTGTCGCCCCACGTGCCGGTGTCGCCGCGGAATCCGCTCGGCACGCTCACACGGGGCGCGGTCTCCTCACCCCCGAGGATGTTCACCTTGCCGGTGTGGGTGTCCATCTCGCCATTGGCGGTCTGCACCACGCTCACCCCGTCGCGGATGTAATCCGCGGCGAGGTCCACCACCGCGTCCAAGTCGGCTTGTGAGCGCGCGGTGTTGACCAGCGGCGTGGCCCGAGACCGGAAATCGGCTATCAGGGTGTCGAGCTTGGCGGCGGCGCTGTCGCGGGTGGCGTAGGCGTCGGCCAGCGTCGCGCCCAGGCCCGCCGTGGTGTCGGCCACGGCCGCCACCTCGTTGCGGGTGCGGGTGATCGCGGGCACCGCCGCCACCGCCGTTTGCGCGGCCTCCAATCCGGTGGCCCCGAGCCGGTGTGGCTCATCCGAGGCGGCGATAGTCGCCGGGATCGCAGCCAGCGCCGCCAGCGTCGGCGCGTCCGGGCGCGCCCCGTCCCCCAGCGCCGCCCGCAACCGCAACAACGGATCAACCAGAGTCGTCACTAAGGCGGGTTCGGGGATGGTGGTATCGGTGTCCGCGCCGGTCGTGGTCACCTCACACCTCCCAGGTGGGGGCCGGGCCGGTCGGGGCGGCGGCGGGGGCCTGGCCCCCGCCCGCTGCGGTGATCGCGGCGGCGCTGTCGGCGTCGGTGCCCGCCAGCACCTCACCCCACACCGTGACGGCCTGGCCGTAGGCATCGGTGAGCACCGCCGCCGTGCCCACCGTGGCCGCCACCCGCCCCCAGGCGGCGGCCCAGGCGGCGGCGAACTCCTTACCGAGCACACCGAGGCCCGACAAGTCGAGACCGGCGGCGGTAGTGGACGTACCCGCCGCGTCGGTGAGCAGGGCGGCGGCCTGGGCGGCGGCGGCGGTATAGGCGGCGCTGGCGGTGTAGTCGAACTGCACCGAACCGCCGGGGGCCTCGGATGGGTTGCTCATGGGTGGATTCCTCCCCGTGTGGTGAGTGGTGAGTGGTGAATCATGCTGTCGCGCCGGGGTTCCCGCTGTCGCGCTGTTTCTTGGCGGCGCGGGCGCGGCTGAGCTCGATGGCCTGGGCCGGGGTGTCGGGAACGCGGGTGCGGCCGATGGTGATACCGGGCACCTCGCGCACGTAGGCGCTGGTCTTCTCGCACACCGCCGCCGCCAGACCCGGAGAGGTCAGCGGCACTTTGAACTGGGTGAAACCACCCGACGCGCCGCCCGCGCCGTCCAGGAGGATCGTGCCCACACCCCGGAACGGATCGCGCAGAATCTTGCGCGGGCTCATCTCCGGGTAGTCGTTGATCGCCTCCCCGAGGGCGGCGGTCTCCTGGGCGCGCGAGCGGACCGGGAACGCGATAGCCGCGGTGGCCACGTCGCGAATGTCGGTGGGCATCGCGTCGTCGGTGCCCTTCTGGGTGGCCAGCACCGTCGCGATACCCGCCGCGCGGCCCATCTTGGTCAGCTTGCGCTGCTGTGCCACGTTGTCGGCCACGATCGCGCCCAACTTCGTGGACGGGCGCTCGGTGGTGGTCAGGTACTCCTGACACTCGTCGAAAGTGGCCAGCAAAAACGGGATGTCCTCGGTGGGGCCGTGCTCCCAGAACTCATCCACCCCCCACCAGTCGAACATGGAGTCAAGGCGGCGGTACATCTCTTCCACCAGGCCGTGCAGCAGCTCGTTCACCTCCCACGGATCACCGCCGACCAGGTGCGCGTACCGAGGCGCGAGCGCGCGGTAGTCGCCGCGGGTGCGGCCCCGCTCCCCGCTGCCCGCCTTGCCGTTGGCCCCGAGGAACTGCACGTGTCGGGACGGTGCGAGTTTGACCACCAGGTTGCGGGTGAACATGGACTTGCCGAACCCCGACGCGCCCATGACCGTGATCGTGGCTTGCTGGGCCAGGGGCAACACGACCGGCTCACCGGACGCGCTCAATCCCAGCTCCACACCCGCCCGCAAGTCCTGAATGCGGTGCGGCACATCCTGTTCCACGGTGATGGTGAGCGGGTTGTGATACACCATGCGCAGCTTGACGAACCCCGGCCCCCACTCGGCCTCGTCATCGAGGGGAGTGCTCCAGACCTGGCGCATCCGCCACTCATCGGCCATGTACTCGGTTGCGTTGGAGAACGCGCGGCGGCCGACGCCGGGCACGGTGCGCACGTACATGGTGACGCCGTAGCGGTCGGCGTCCATGCGCACGATCCGGGGCACCCGGATACGCGGGGTCTGCGCCTTGGGGCGGCCGTTCCACTTGTCGGCCATCGTGGGATTGCGGTCCTCGTGGACCAGGCCCAGACTGTTGGCCACGTTCGGCCAGGTCCGGCGGATACGAGCGGCGCGGCGGATATTCGCCCGGACCGCCGCGTCGTCAGCGAGCCAGTGCGACATACCGACCCCGAACCGGTGAGCCAGGCCGTACCCGGTCGCGGCGGCCAGTGTCGAGCCGCCGCCCATCAGGTAGGGCGTGACCTGGGGAATTGCTTCCAACATGGGTCAACCTCCAGACAGAGCGCGTCATGTGCGCCGCGCGCACACAACTCATTGTGTGCGCTCGCGGCGTTGCGCACAAGCGCGCACACGCCGGAAGGTTGGCCCCGAACTGGCCGATTCCGAGACCGACAGGCCCCGCCATGATCACCACACCCCCGTATTGCCGTCTGATTGACGCTCTGAGCCCCGAAACTACAACGGTGTGAGTACCGGGAACCCGTAACCGGAATTCGGCTCTGAGCGGGCCACGGAGGGGCTACCGGGCCGGTGTGGCCCGCTGTCCTGTGCGTTCGTACCGAGCGGTTCGCACCGACAGCGGCGGTGGTGTCCAGGTCCCCCCGGAATCCTGGCCCCCGATGTCGGTGCGGTGGCACATTCGGTCAGTCGCTCAGGACGCGGCGGTGCGGTGCTGGGCCTTGTGCTGGGTGAACTGCTCCCGCAACGACGGCCGCCCCCGCGTGATCGGCGTCCCCTGCTCCACCACCGAGGCCGGGCGGTCGAACGTCACCACGTCGTCGGTCGGCTCAGAACAAGGCTCAGGCTCAGGAATCGGCTCGGGTGCCGGGGCCGGGGGCAATGGTGCGCCCGCGTCCAGCCAGTCGGCGGCGGCCTGGACGTCGGCCACCGCCCGCAGGAATGCTGCCTCATCCTCGTAATCCTCGCGCCGGAATGGTGCCTCCATCTGCGCGATGTCGTCGGCGTACTCGGTGAACGCGGCTAGCAGGTAGGTCACAGTCTGGGCGGTGCGCGCCCGATCGGTCAGGTAGGCACTCACCCTGTCGGCATCGAATCGCAACAACGCCGCGTCCACGGCCTCGGCCAGGTGGCGGCGCTGGCTCGGCCTGGCCCCGAGCCGTTCCAGGTGCCGCCCAACCGCCGGGGCCTCCAACATCCGTTGCGCCTCGGTGGGGGTGGGATGTCCGTCCGTCCGTCCGTCGGCCTGCTTCGCGCCCGCGCGCGCGTCGGTTGCTTGCTTACGGACGGAACGGACGGACTTCCTATCCGTGGTTGTTCCTATAAGAGATAGTTCGGGCCGCTCCCCCGCGGGGGGGGGGGGGGGGGGGGGGGGGGGGGGGGGGGGGGGGGGGGGGGGGGGGGGGGGGGGGGGGGGGGGGGGGGGGGGGGGGGGGGGGGGGGGGGGGGGGGGGGGGGGGGGGGGGGGGGGGGGGGGGGGGGGGGGGGGGGGGGGGGGGGGGGGGGGGGGGGGGGGGGGGGGCCCCCCCCC
>NZ_JASCXP010000162.1:0-14742 GCF_030010695.1 Nocardia sp. CC201C | reverse complement strand
GCAGCGCCGATGCAGCCGCAGCGGCCGCCCCAGCGTCTCCCCCACGCTCCGGCTCGGATTCAAGGCCCCCAGCGGCGACTGCGGCACCAACTGCACCCGCCGCCGCTGCTCCCGGCTCCGCCGCCGCGACTCCCGACGCAACGCCACCCCGTCGAGCGTCACCGTCCCCCGCTCGGGCGGATGCAAACCCACCACCGCCCGCGCCAGACTGGTCTTTCCCGAACCGGACGGCCCCACGATCCCGACCGCCCGCCCCGCACCGACGGCGAGGCCGACACCGTGCAGCACCCGCTGCCCGCTCCCGGCGAAGGCCACCTCCAGCCCCCGCACCACCAGCAGCGAATCCTTTTCCAGGGCAGCGGCTTCCGCACCACACCACGCTGCTGCGAGCAGGCCGGAATCGCTCTCATCGGCCTGCGAGCCGACGATAACCACCCCGCCCGGACCACCGAGCCGCAGCTCCGAGCCATCACCCGTGCCGAGCGTCGCTCCCGACACCTCCGTGGTCGAAGCCGACGGCCGCGATGCGCCCACGGCACCCAGATCGCCGCCGACACGTCCGCCTGCGCGGGCAGCACCGTCTTGATCGCCCGTGTGACTGTCGACGGCTCCTGCCGCGACTCGGTCACCGGCCGGGTCCTCGCTCCGCCTCGGCGTGGGTCCGCCGCAGTCAGCGGGGACGCTGTTCGCCGACTCCGGCCTTCCCGCACGGACAGGCGAGCATTCCGACGGCATATTCCCGTCCGAGGTCGCCGCCGTTGGCGCTGACCCGGTCCGTTCGACCGGTGTGCCGGTATGGGCGGCCTCGGATTCGGCACAACGGTCCGTGGCCGGCGCGGGCGAGTCACCCGCGAACGTCGGGGCGGCCCGGGTAGCCGCGCCGGTGGCGGTATGGACCGAGGGGCCGCCCGGTTCGAGGTGGACTTCGGTGTCCGCGATGCGGTCGACCAGGGCGCGGTCGTGGCAGGTGAGGACGATGGCCAGGGCGCGGGTGTGGGCCAGGGCGCGGAGCAGGTCGGCGATGTCGTCGCGGAGTTCGGGGTGCAGGCCCGCGGTGGGTTCGTCGAGCAGGAGGACGTCGGGACGGCGGGCCAGGGCGCGGGCCAGGGCCACGCGGCGCTGCTGACCGCCGGAGAGGGCGGCGGGGCGGCGGGTGGTGAAGCGGAGGTCGGTGGGGAGGCGGACCTCGGTGAGCAGGTCGGTCACCGTGGACGGGTCGGCGGCGAGTTCGCGGACGAGGGCGCGTACGCGCATGCGCGGATTGAGGGCGGAGCCGGGGTCCTGGCCCACGAAGGCGATGCGGGTGCGGCGAAGCTCGCGCAGAGCAGTGGTGTCCAGGGCGAATACGTCGCGGCCGAGCACCTCCACGGTGCCGCCGGTGCGGGTGGTGCCGGGCGGCAGCATGCCGGTGAGCGCGCGCAGCAGGGTGGTCTTGCCCGCGCCGGAGCGTCCGGTGAGCGCCACGACTCGGCCGGGCTCGGCATCGAGGGACGCGTCGCGCAGCAGCATCCGCCCGTCCGTCGCGGCGACCGTGAGATTGCGCACCCGCACGGCGGGGTGGCCGGGCGGCGTGGTGGGACCGGCGTCGGGCATCAGCGTTTGGTCGCCTCCCGGCCGAGTTGGACGGCGCGCACGACGCGTGCGAGGCCGGGACGATCCGCGGGCGCCGCGCCGTCGGCGGGCAGGGTGAGGGTCTGTTCCTCGTGCTCCGGCGTGATCTCGTCGCCGGTCTGGAGCTGCCGCTTGGGTAGCCGTGCGGAGTTCATCGCAGGCTCACCGCCTTTCGTCCTACCTGTGGTGCCAGGGCGGCCGCCGCGAGATTGACGCTCATGGCGAGCACCCCGACAAGCAGACTAGGGGCGATCACCGCCCAAGGGTTGAGGAGGACGCCGGGACCGTTCTCCCGGATCATGAGTGCCCAGTCGGCGGCCGGGGGTTGCGGACCGATCTGGAGAAAGCCCGCGGTCGCCACGATATAGACGGCGGCCACGAACCGCAGCCCGAACAGAGCCAGCAGAATGGCACGCAGATTGGGCAGCACCTCGCGGAACACCAGGTGCCACAGGTGCTCACCGCCCGCGGCGGCGGCCTCGACGTAGCCGGATGCCGCGATGGGGGCCGCCGCGCCGGTCACCAGCCGCACCGCGTAGGGCACCCCCAGCACCACCGCCGCCGTGATGATCGCCACTCTTCCCCCGCCCGGCCATGACAGTGCGATGAGCAACAGCCCGAGCACGGCGGGCAACAGGATGAGCAGATCGGCCGTCCGGTCGACCACCCGCCCGACCCCCGGCCGCAGCGCGCTCACCGCACCCAGCCCCGCCGCGACCACGGTGACCAGCACGGCGGCCAGCAGAGCCGAGACCACAAGTTCCCGTCCACCCGCCAACACCCGGCTCCACACATCCCGCCCGAGCAGATCACCGCCGAGCGGGGCGGCACCGCCCGGTTCGGCATACGGCCCGGTCACCGGAACGTCGATGGGATGCGGAGCCAACCACGGCCCGGCCAGCGCCAACCCCACCAACACCAGCGCGGGCAGCAACCGCACGACGAACCACAACCGTGCACGAGGCCGGAGAGTGGACGGGCGGGGGCGCATCATCGGGCCTCACCCGACCATCCGGGGAGGATTGGGCCGCCGCGCGGGCCGACACCGCCGGGTGCGGTATGAGACCCGGCCACCGGAATGTCGATGGGATGCGCGGCCGGCCACGGCCCGGCCAGCGCCGACCCCACCAACACCAGCGCGGGCAGCACGACGAACCACAACCGTGCACGAGACCGGAGAGTGGACGGGCGTGAGCGCATCACCGGACCTCACCTGCCGCTCCGGGGAGGACCGAGCCGCCCCGGCGGGCGACAGACCGCCGAGCGGTTGCGCGGTTGACCGGCGACCCCGTGCCATCGCCCGGCCACACGCGGCCGGGTATCGAACTTGTCCTCGGCGCGGGCCGGGTGCTGCCGATTCGCACGCCGCGGCCGACCTCGGCAACGCGGGGCCGGGTGGGGTTCATCGGCGGCCTCCGGCCAGGGCGTCGCGGATCAGGTCGGCGGTGAGCAGCATGAGGGTGATGACGGCACCGGCGAGCGCGGTCACGCCCGCCACCAGGGGTGCGTCGCGGTCGGCGGCGGCGGAGGCGAGGACCGAGCCGACGCCGGGATAGTTGAAGACGGCCTCCACCACGACGGCCCCGCCGAGCAGCATGCCGGTCGAGGTGGCCAGTCCGGTGACGATGGCGGGCAGCGCGCCGGGCAGCATGTGGCGCAGCAGGATTCGAGACGGCGCGAGACCGTCCAGGACGGCGGCCTCCACATGCGGCTCCCGGGCCTCGTCGGCGAGGGCGGCACGCACGATGCGGATGTTCCAGCCGGTCTGCGGAATGGTCAGCGCCAGCACCGGCAGGATGAGCATGTCCGGGCTGGCCGGGCCGCCGTCCGCCCCGGTGATGGTGACGGCGGGCAGCCATCCGGCCCAGAGCGAGAGCAACGCGACCAGCGCCACCGCCACCACGAATTCGGGCAGCGCCAGCATGGCGGTGGCGGTGCCGGAGATGGCGCGGTCGAGCGGACCGCCGGGGCGCAACGCCGCCCAGCACCCCAGGGCGAGCGCGGCCACGGCGGTGAGCAGCAGCGCCAGCCCACCGAGCAGCAGGGTGTTCGGGAAGGCCCCCGACACCAGCTCCCGCACCGGCACACCCCGCGCCGACAGCCCGAGGTCCCCGGTCGGCAGCCCGCTCAGCCATTCCCAACAGCGTTGCAGCACCGGGCGATCCAGCCCCAGCATGACCCGCCGCCGCTCGACGTCCGCGGCGCTCTCGCCCCGTTCGGCGGTAGCCGACGCGGCATCACCGGGCAGCAGGTCGACGGTCACGAACACCAGTACCAGCAGGATCACCAGCAGCAGTGCGCGTTTGGCGAGGAGCAGTGCGACGCGTCCCACCCAGCGCAGCGGTCGCGGATGCGCCGCCGTGCGCGGTAGTCCCCGGTAAGCACCCGAACGCGGTGAGCTCAGTCGTCTCGCAGTGTGCCGCCACCCGTCGTGCCGCACCCGCCGCAGCACGCTGTCGCGCCCCGCCCGGTACGGCGCACCGTCGCTTCCCTCATGGCGCTGCGCTCCACCACGGCGCACCTCGCGCCGCGCTCCGTCCCTCCCCGCGCCGAGCAGCGCACCACGTATCACCCGGCGAGGCAACCCATCTCGCCGCACCGGGCGAGGCAACCCATCGCCGCCCTCGTGGCGCCGACTCCGTTGTTCCGGTAGCGCGCCGTGCTCCGCCGAAGAACCGCGGCCCGGACCAGCCATCGAGGACGAGTCCGCCTCCGGGGTGCGCGGCTGCGCTTGCCCACCCTGCGCCCGTGGCGCAGACTGCCCAAGCGCGTCCGACACCGGCCCAGCCGAGCCCGACACAGCCCCGCCCGCCACAACCGCCCGGCCCGGTTCGTCCGGGTCGGCGTGGTGGTCGAGGGGTGTCAGCGGGCCAGCCATGCGCCTTCGAGTTGCACCCTTCCGTATCCGGGCAGCTTCGGCAGGCCGCGGACCGCCGAGCCCGCGAGGTCGATGCCGTCGGCCATGCCCCACAGCAGGTAGCCGGAGCGGTCGTATTGGATGCGCTGGAGTTCGTGCAGCAGGTCCGCGCGCGCCCCGGCGTCGGCGGTCGCCACGGCGGTGCGGTAGGTCTCGTCGAATTCGGTGTCGCGCCAACCGGCTTCGTTCTGCCCGCTATCGGAGACCATGGTCTTGCTGGCGAAGAACAGGACGGAGTCGTTGGTGCCCCAGTAGGTGGTGTAGAGGTCGCCCTGCAACCAGGTGTCGTCCCAGAACGAGCCCGACTCCTGTTTGACCACTTCCACCTGCACCCCGGCTTCGCGGACCTGGGTGGCGAACAGCGTCGCCGATTCGGCCAGTCCGGCGATGTCCTCGGTGGTGTACAGCGAGTAGGTCTTGGCGGTGTCGAATCCGGTCTCGCGCAGCAGCTTCTTCGCCGCGTCGAGATCCCGGGTCCGCTGCGGGATGTCGCGGGCGTACTCCGGATCGCCGGTGCCGAGGATGTCGTTGCCGACGGTGCCGTACCCCGACAGCACCTGCGTCACCATGGCCTCGCGGTCGACGGCCAGCCGCAACGCCTCCCGCACTCGGGGGTCGGCGAAGGGGCTGCCCTCGGCGGTGCGCATGACGATGGGCATGGCCATGTCGTCGGAGCGCCGGACGGTGCGAATATCCCTGCGGCCCTCCGCCGTTCGCGCCGCCACCGCGCCCACATTGGAGGCCAGGTCGATCTGCCCGGACATGAGCGCCGAGGCCATGGCCTGCGGGCTCTCGAAAATGCTCACCTCGATGGCGTCGAGATGCACCTCGCCGCCGTACCACTGCTCGTTGCGCACCAGCCGGGCATTGCCGCCGCGGAACCACTCCAGCACGAACGGCCCGGTGCCCGGGGCGTTCTCGATATCAGTGGTCCCGTCGGGCACCACGAAGGTGGTGAGCCGGGTCAGCTGCGGCAGTTCGGCATTCGGGTAGTCGGAGACGAGCACCACCGTGCCGTCACCCTCGGCGGTGATATTGCGCGCCTGGATGCCCGGTAGACGCGAGGCCCCGGCGGGCGTTTCACGCAGTCGCCGCAGCGAATACACGACATCGGCGGCGGTGACCGGCCTGCCGTCGTGGAATGTCGCGCCGGGCGCGATGGTGAAGCGCCAGGTCGTCAGGTCCGGCGACGCCTGCCACTCGCTGGCCAATCGCGGTGCGGTGATGGTGTTCTCGCCCGGCACGGTGAGGGTGTCGTAGCGCAGACTGAGAATCAGGTAGTCGCTCTCGTTGGCCTGCGTACCGTGTGGGTCGCGGGTGATGGCCCCGGGCCGCCCCAGCGCTCCCACCCGCAGCGTGCCGCCCCGCCGCGGCGGTCCGGACTCATCGACCGGCGCACCGGATTCGTTGCCGCCACAGGCGGCGAGCAGCAGGGCGAGGCTGAGCCCGCCACCGGCCTGGAACAACTGGCGTCTGGACAGATCCACGTCGTCCTCGTTTCGACTGGCGACACAATGTGATTAGGTTTGCCTACCCTGTTTGATTGTCGTACACAAGTCGGCCGAGGACACCGCCGTTCAGACCGCGATCACCTCGGGCTTGTCCACGGCCCGCCGATACCGCCCCGGAGCCAGGCCGTATTCGCGCTCGAGCGCCTAGGTGAAGGCGGACCGGTAGCCGATCCGACGCGTCACGGCCGCCAGAGGCGCGTCGGTATCGCGCGGCAGGCATGCGGCGGTGAGCAGACGCCAGCGGGTCGGATATGACAGCGGCGGTTCCCCACGGTGGCGGTGAAGCGGCGGGCCAGCGTGGCACACGGGACCCCGGCGGCGGCCTCAACGTGACGGGCATGAGCCTAGATTGGTGGGCATGAGCGACGACCGACCGCCACTGGCCGCCGAACTGGATCTGCTCCCGCATCCGGAAGGCGGCTGGTATCGGGAAACCTGGCGCAGCCCGGTGGAATTCACGCCGCCGGGCTACGACGGACCGCGCGCCAGCGCCACGGCCATCTACTTCCTGCTGCTGCCCGGCGAGAAGTCCGCCCCGCACACCGTGGCCTCGGACGAACTGTGGCTGTGGCATCGCGGCGGACCGCTGGCGCTGAACATCGACGGCGAGGAGATCATCCTCGGCCCCGATGTCGAGCGGGGCCAGCGGCCGCAGGCGATCGTGCCCGGCGGCGTCTCGCAGGCGGCCCGCCCGCTCGGCGACGACTACGTGCTGGTGAGCTGCGTCGTCGCCCCGGGCTTCGACTTCGCCGACTTCCGGCTGGACTAGCCGAATACGCCCCGCACCCCGCGCAGCGGCAGCATCTGCGCGGCCGCGCTGACGGTGTCGAATTCACCGCTGGCGCCGCGCACATCCGAGGTCGGGGCATGCCGGATACGGCGGTCACCGTCAGGAATCGATCTCGAGCATCCCCTCGGCGACGGCGTGCTCGATGGTCTTCTCCAGATTGGGGCAGGAGTCGGGCTTGCCGAAGATCGGCCCGGCTTCGGCCATGCGGCGGAAGACCGGGCAGTGTGCGGCCGGGTCGGCCGTCCACTGCACCGTCTTCTGGTGGGTGCTGTGCTTGCGCACCAGTACCTCGGTCCCACAGGACTGGCAGGCGAGCGGGGTGAAGCCCGCCTCCATGTAGTGCTTCTTGTCCTCGACCGTCTGGGCGCGCACCAGTGCCTGCCGCTCCGGACTGTCCGCGAAATCGGGTGCCTTCGCCCAGTTGGTCATCAGACGTTCGCCTCCTGCGTGGTCGCGGCCGCCTCGGCCTCCCGCTTCTTGCGCAGGTTCTCGGCGACCTCCAGTTCCCATGCCTCGTTGGCCTTGGACGTGTCGACCTCGAATTCGAAGCGCTGCGTCGAGCGCGGGTCGACATCGGCCACGTCCACGTAGAACTGGTCGTACCAGCGTCGCAGCTGGTAGACCGGGCCGTCCTCCTCGGTCAGCAGCGGGTTGTCGATCTTGGACTTGTGCTTCCAGATCTCGACGTCCTGCAGGAAGCCCTCGCTGATGCCGTCGGTCATCTTCTCGGCGAAGCCCTGCGCCTGCTCGTCGGGCAGCCCCTTCGGCTTCTCCAGGGTGACGCCCCACTGCAGTACGAAGGAGTTCTGCGTGACCGGGTAGTGGCAGTTGATGAGGACCGAATTGACCTCGAAGCCGCTGTAGATGTTCTTCAGGGGGTTGATCATGTACGACGGCCCGAAATACGACGCCTCCGACTCCAGCAGCACGTCCACACCGGCCTCGGCCGCGGAGCCGATATCGGGGCGACCCTTGGTCTTCAGGTACTGGGTGGCGATGTGGCCCTCGAAGACGTTCTTGAAGTACGTCGGGAAGGCGTAGTGGATATAGAAGAAGTGCGCCATGTCCACGACGTTGTCGATGATCTCGCGGCAGTTGGAGCCCTCGATCAGCATGGTGTGCCAGGTCCACGGGGTCCAGGCGTCGCTCATCCGCTCCAGCGGGTTGCCCTCGGCGTCGATGAACGCGCCGTCGATGTAGGGAATGGTCACCTCGTCCGGCGGCGGGTTGCCCTCGTGGTCGTGCCAGACGAACAGTTGTCCGTTGCGCTCGAGCGCGGTCCAGGCGCGGGTGCGGGCCAGCGGTGGCACGCGCCGCGCGTAGGGGATCGCCTTGCATTTGCCGTCGCCGCCCCAGCGCCAGTCGTGGAACGGGCAGGCGACCTCGTCACCCTTGATCTCGCCCATCGACAGGTCGCCGCCCAGGTGGCGGCAGTACGCGTCCAGTACCTGCAGGTCGCCGCCGCTGTCGGCGAAGATCACCAGTTTGGTTCCGAAGACGTTGACCGAGTGCGGCTTTCCGTCGCGGAAGGTGTCGGCCAGGCCCAGGCAATGCCAGCCCCGGGCATACCGGGTGGGCATGCTGCCCACGTCGATCTCACGGACCTTTCCGCGGGGCCCCTGGGGGGTTGTTGCCATCGTCCATCCTCCTCTGGAAGTACTAGAACACGTTACAAAATAGTCGGGGTTATGCGCCAGCCAGAGATCGATGAGCAGGCGAGAGCCGCATTCGACCACGGGAGTCGTCATGTTCTCGACACGGAATAGGAACGTGTTCTAGTCTCGAACCCAGACGAATACGTTCCCGATCTACCAGGCAGGAGCAACTGGCGAGATGACGCAAGAAGTAGTGGAGCGGGTCGAGGCGCTGCTGCCCACGTTGCGCGACCGCGCACAGGAGGCGGAGGACCTGCGCCGCCTGCCCGAGGAGTCCGTCAAGGATCTGCAGGAGACCGGGTTCTTCAAGCTGCTGCAACCGCGCCAGTGGGGCGGGCACGCCGCCGACCCGGTCGTCTTCTACGACACCGTGCGCAAGATCGCGAGCGCCTGCGGTTCCACCGGCTGGGTGGCGGGCATCATCGGCGTGCACAACTGGCACCTGGCCCTGTTCGACCAGCGGGCGCAGGAGGAGGTCTGGGGCGAGGACACCGACGTCCGCATCTCCTCGTCGTACGCGCCCATGGGCGCGGGCCTGGTGACCGAGGACGGCAGCGGCTACACCGTGAAGGGCTCGTGGGCCTGGTCCTCCGGCTCCGATCACGCCGACTGGGTGGTCGTGGGCGGACCGGTGATCAAGAACGGCAAGCCGGTCGATTTCGGCTCGTTCCTCATCCCCCGCACCGAATACCGCATCGACGACGTGTGGAACGTGGTCGGCCTGCGCGGTACCGGATCCAACACGGTCGTGGTCGAGAACGTGTTCGTACCCAAGCACCGCTTCCTCAGTTTCCGTGCCATGAGCGATCTGAAATCTCCTGGCCTGGAGCAGAATACCGATCCGGTGTACAAGATGCCGTGGGGCACCATCCATCCCACCACCATCTCCACCCCGATCGTCGGCATGGCCTACGGCGCGCTGGAGGCGCACGTGGAGCACCAGGGCAAGCGGGTCCGCGCCGCCTACGCGGGCGAGAACGCCAAGGACGATCCGTTCGGCAAGGTGCGTATCGCCGAGGCCGCCAGCGATATCGACGCCGCGTGGCGGCAGCTGTCGGGCAATGTGGCCGACGAGTACGCCTACCTGGTCGAGGGTCGCGAAGTCCCCTTCGACGTGCGGGCGCGCGCCCGCCGCGACCAGGTCCGCGCCACCGGTCGCGCCATCTCCTCGATCGACAAACTGTTCGAGGCGTCCGGCGCCACCGCGCTCGCGAACGGCACTCCGCTGCAACGGTTCTGGCGTGACGCCCACGCCGGACGCGTGCACGCCGCCAACGATCCCGAGCGCGCCTACGTCATGTACGGCACGCACGCCTTCGGGCTCCCGATCGCGGATACGATGGTGTAACCGATGACCGCAGTGGGAGAAATCACCTTCGAATCCACCTCGCGCTACGCGCAGGTGCGGCCGGATCTGACACTGCACTACCACGAGGCGGGGGTCGGCAACGGCCCCACCATCGTGCTGCTGCACGGCGGCGGTCCGGGCGCGAGCTCGTGGTCCAACTTCGCCAAGAACATTCCGGTGCTGGCAAAGGACTTTCACGTCCTCGCCGTGGACCAGCCCGGCTTCGGACGCTCCGACAAGCCGGTGGACCACCCGCAGTACTTCGTGCACAGTTCCACCGCACTGAAGGATCTGCTGGACACCCTGGAGATCACCGAACGCGTGCATCTGCTGGGCAATTCGCTCGGCGGCGGCACGGCCACCCGGTTCGCGCTGGACTTCCCGGACCGGGCGGGCAAGCTCGTACTCATGGGTCCGGGCGGACTGAGCACCAACCTGTTCGCGCCGGACCCCACCGAGGGCGTGAAGCTGCTGTCCAGGTTCAATGTCGAGCCCACGAAGGAGAACCTGGAGGCGTTCCTGCGGATCATGGTGTTCGATCAGTCGCTCATCACGCCGGAACTCATCGAGGAACGCTTCGCCTCCGCCTCCGCGCCCGAGGCGCTGGCCGCCACCCGTGCCATGGGAAAGTCCTTCGCCGGAGCGGATTTCGCCAAGGGTATGATCTGGCGCGACGCCTACAAACTGCGGCAGCCGGTGCTGATGATCTGGGGCCGTGAGGATCGCGTGAACCCGATCGACGGCGCGCTGGTGGCGTTGAAGATGATCCCGCGCGTGCAACTGCACGTGTTCGGCGGCTGCGGCCACTGGGCGCAGCTGGAGAAGTTCCACGAATTCAACCGGCTGGCAACCGACTTCCTGCTCGGTGGCAAGGAGAAGTGAGCATGGGGATTCGAGCGCTCGGATATATGCGCATCGAGGCCACCGATATGGCGGCCTGGCGCGACTACGGGCTCAAGGTACTCGGCATGATGGAGGCTCCCGGCCCCGATCCGGACGCCCTCTACCTGCGCATGGACGATTTCCCGGCGCGCCTGGTGATCATCCCCGGCGACAAGGACCGGCTGCTGGTCTCCGGCTGGGAGGTGGTGGACGCCCCGGCGCTGCAAGCGCTGCGGGAGCGGCTGTCCGAGCACGGGGTGGCGTTCAAGGAGGCCACCAAGGAGGAGCTCGCGGATCGCCGGGTGGAGAACATGATCCGCTTCGAGGATCCGTCCGGGAATGTGCTGGAGGCGTTCCACGGGGCGCAGTACCTGGCGCGGCGGTTCGTGAGCCCGTACGGGCACAAGTTCGTCACCGCCGAGCAGGGGCTCGGGCACGTGGTGCTCACCTGCACCGACGACGCCGCCGCCCAGGCGTTCTACCAGGATGTGCTCGGCTTCCGGCTGCGCGACTCCATGCGGCTGCCGCCGCAGATGGTGGGGCGGCCCGCCGACGGCGATCCGGCCTGGCTGCGGTTCTACGGCTGCAACCCGCGCCACCACTCGCTGGCGTTCCTGCCGCTGCCCAACCCCACCGGTATCGTGCACCTCATGGTGGAGGTGGAGAACTCCGACGATGTCGGGCTCTGCCTGGACCGCGCGCTGCGCAAGAAGGTGAAGATGTCGGCGACGCTGGGGCGGCACATCAACGACAAGATGCTGTCGTTCTACATGAAGACGCCCGGCGGGTTCGACATCGAATTCGGCTGTGAGGGTTTGGAAGTCGAAGACGAGTCGTGGATCGCCCGGGAGTCGACGGCGGTCAGCCTGTGGGGTCACGACTTTAGCGTGGGATTCAAGTGAGCGACGGGGCGGAGATGACGACCGAGGAGTTCCCGGCGATCGACGGGCGCGGGTTTCGGAATGTGCTGGGGCAGTTCTGCACCGGCATCACCATCATCACCACCTTCGACGAGGTCGAGGGAGTGAAGACGCCGATCGGGTTCGCCTGCCAGTCCTTCGCCGCCCTGTCCCTGGAACCGCCGCTGGTGCTGTTCTGCCCCACCAAGGGCTCACGCTCCTGGGCGGCCATCGAACGCAACGGGCGGTTCAGCGTGAGCATCCTCGCCGAGGACCAGCGAGAGGTGTGCGCCCGCTTCGGTTCCCGCGAGCCCGACAAGTTCGCCGGAACCCCCTGGCACACCTCGGATCTGGACCTCCCGGTGCTGGACGGCGCATTGGCTACGATCCAGTGCACGGTGGCCGATGTGCGCGACGGCGGCGATCACTTCATCGTGATCGGACGGGTCCTGGCCCTGTCGGAGGCCACGGCCTCCGGCAGGCCGCTGTTGTTCTACCGGGGGCAGTACACCGCCATCGAGCCGGAGAAGACCACGCCCGCGCCGTGGCGAGCCGATCTGGAGCATTTTCTCACCACCACCACGTTGGATACTTGGTTGTAGCGAGTCGGGAGGGGTTCGAGGGCTCCGCACCGGGAGTTCGGGGGCTCGTCCCTCGTCGCCTCCGGTGGTGAGTTCGCGCTGGTTCGGACTAACCGCCCCCGCGAATTGCGTTCGCGGGGGCCGGTTATCGTTCGATCAGGCGGCAACCCGGGCCTGGCGGCGGTACTGCCCCGGGGGCAGGCCGTACTCGCGTTTGAAGGCCTTGCCGAAGGCGAACTCGGAGGTGTAGCCGGTGCGGGCGGCGATCTGACCGACCGGGATGTCGTCTTCGCGCAGCAGGCGGGCGGCGGTGGTGAGCCGCCAGCGGGTGAGGTAGGCGAGCGGTGGTTCGCCGACCATGGTGGCGAAGCGTTTGGCGAAGGCAGCGCGGGACAGGCCCGCGCGGTCGGCCAGGGATTGCACCGTCCAGGCGGCCCCGGGGTCGGCGTGGATGGCGGCCAGGGCGGGGGCGACCGCCGGGTCACGCAGCGCGGCGGCCCAGCCCACCGATTCCGAGGCGGGCTGGTCTTCGATCCAGGCCCGCAGGATGTACAGCAGCAGGGAATCGATGAGTGCGGGCACGATGCCGTGCGAGCCGATACGCGGATTGTCCAGCTCCGCGCCGAGCAGCTGCACGGCCGCCGTCAACTCCGGATAGTGCCCGTGGCGGGCGGGCAGGTGGATGAACTCCGGCAGCTGCCGCAGCAGCGGATGCCGACGCGATCCGTCCAGGTGGTAGTTGCCGCACAGCAGGCTGGTGCGCGGTCCGTCACCGCCGAGCGAGACCGCGCCCACCGGTGGCCGCCCCGAATACTGTTCCGGCCGAGGCTCTTCCGCCGGAGTGTCGGGATGATCGGCGAGGATGTGGCCCGCGCCGTCACGCAGGAAGATCACGTCGCCGGGTCCGAGCGCGACCGCTTCGGACGAGTCGGCCGAGGGGATGATCCAGCACGTCCCGTGCAGCACCACGTGGAACCCCGCGCCCAGCACCTCGGGCAGCCGCATCGCCCACGGCGCGCGCCCGTCGGTGCGCACCGAATTGGGCGCACCGGTCCGCATCGAGGCCAGCGCCTCGCTGAGCACGTCCATCCACCACTCGCTTCCCTCGAAGTCCACCGTTGCCGCGCGACCTCGAATCACTCCGAGCCACACGTATCACGCGTCATGGGTGGTAGCCGGGCACGATCCGACGGTGGTCAGTTCACCGCCAGCACGACCTTGCCCACAGTCTGCCCGGACCCCACCAGTTCGTGGGCGGTGGCCGCCTCCTCGAGCGGGAGCGTGCGCGAGACGTGCGGGCGGATCTTGCCCGCGTCCACCAGTTCCGCGATGGCCTCCAACGCGGCGTAGTCGGGTTCGACCGAGACTCCGGCGAAGCGGCGGCCCGCGGCCTCCACCTGCGCCGCGCGCTCGGGGTTGAAGTGCTCCATGATGCTCACCAGCACGCCGCCCGGCTTCAGCACCCGCAGCGAGCGCTCACCGTCGGCATTGGAGTCGAAGACCACGTCGAGGTCGCGCAGGACCTCGGCGTAGTCGGTGGTGCGGTAGTCGATCACCTCGTCCGCGCCCAGTTCCCGCACGAAGTCGTGTTTGGCGGCGCTGGCCAGTGCGATCACGTGCGCCCCGCGGGCCTTGGCGATCTGCACGGCCAGATGGCCGACCCCACCGGCCGCCCGGTGGATCAGCACCCGGTCGCCCGCCGTGATACCGGCCCTGTCGACCAGGCCCTGCCAGGCGGTGAGCGCGGCCAGCGGCAAGGCGGCGGCCTCGACGTGGCTGAGGGACTTGGGCTTACGCGCCACCTGACGCGAGGGCGTGGCCACGTATTCCGCGTAGCCGGTGGCGGCGCGCGGGAAGAACGGCATGCCGTAGACCTCCTCGCCGACCGCGTACCGCGCCCCCGGGGCGACGGCCTCGACCACGCCGGAGATATCCCAGCCGACGCCGAAGGGCGGCTCGCCCAGCAGCGGGATGGCCCCCGCCCGCACGGCCACGTCGACCGGATTCACCGAGCTGGCGTGCACGCGCACCAGGACCTCGCCGGACAGCAGTTCCGGCCGCTCGATCTCGGCGACCTCGAGCACCTCGGGTCCGCCGATCGACTTCTGAATCACCGCACGCATTGTCACTCCCGTTGTTGTTCCGTTCGATCCGATACGGCAACACTACGAATGATCGGCAAGACGATGTATGGCTCAGAATCTCGAAATTTGGTCTGAACGTCTTCCCGATGAGATGGACCATCCGGTAGGCGGAGTCATCGGCAGGCGGAGTCACAGGGGACGAACACCGTGCCCACAGAGAAGGATTACCGTTCCCGCGTAGCGTTCGAGGCCGTGGCCGAGATGGAACGCATTACGTCCGATCCCCGCGTGTGCCGGGGGCTGCCCGTGGTCCGGGGGCTGCGGTATCCGGTGGCGCTGCTCGCGGATCTCCTCGGCGCGGGGGTGAGCGCCGAGGAGATCCTGTCCGACAATCCGGGGCTCGAGGCCGCGGATCTGTACGCGGTGTGGCGGTACGCGGCCGGATAGCGGGCCGGGGGGGGGGG
>NZ_JASCXP010000161.1:0-14831 GCF_030010695.1 Nocardia sp. CC201C | reverse complement strand
CCCGCGTAACTCCGGACCGTCTACCGCTCGACGATCGCGACCACACCCTGGCCGCCCGCCGCGCAGATGGAGACGAGCGCCCGGCCCCCGCCCTTCTCCTCCAGCAGCTTGGCGGTCTGCGCGATGATGCGCCCACCGGTGGCGGCGAACGGATGGCCCGCCGCCAGCGAGGATCCGTTCACGTTCAGCTTGGTGCGGTCGATCGGCCCCAGCGCGCCGTCCAGGCCCAGCCGCTCCTTGCAGTACTGGTCCGACTCCCACGCCTGCAGGGTGGCGAGCACCACGGAGGCGAACGCCTCGTGGATCTCGTAGTAGTCGAAGTCCTGCAGCTTCAGCCCGTTGCGCGCCAGCATGCGCGGCACCGCGTAGGTGGGGGCCATCAGCAGACCGTCCGGCCCGTGGATGTAGTCGACGGCCGCGACCTCCGAATCCACCAGGTAGGCAAGCGGCTTCAGGTTGTGCGCGGCGGCCCACTCCTCGGAGCCGAGCAGCACCGCGGACGCGCCGTCGGTGAGCGGGGTGGAGTTGCCCGCGGTCATGGTGGCGTCGCCCAGCTTCACGCCGAAGACCGGCTTCAGGGTGGACAGCTTCTCGATGGTCGAGCCGGGTCGCAGGTTGTCGTCGCGGGTAAGCCCGAGGAACGGGGTGACCAGGTCGTCGAAGAAGCCGCGGTCGTAGGCGGCCGCCATGTTCTTGTGCGACAGGTAGGCCAGCTCGTCCTGCGCCTCGCGGGCGATGCCGAACTCCTTGGCGGTGATGGCGGCGTGCTCACCCATGGACAGCCCGGTGCGCGGTTCGGCATTGCGCGGGATCTCGATGCCGACCATGGACGGGCGCAGGCGGCCGACCAGCTTCACGTAGTCGGAGTTCTTGCGGGCGCGGTTGGCGTCGAGCATCCACTCGCGCATGGATTCGCTGACGCCGATCGGCGCGTCGGAGGTGGTGTCGGTGCCGCCGCCGATGCCGGATTCGATGCGGCCCAGCGCGATACCGTCGCCGACGGTCACGATGGACTGCAGGCCGGTGCCGCAGGCGAGCTGCAGGTCGTGGGCGGGGGTGTAGGGGGACAGGGTGGAGCCGAGCACGCTCTCCCGGATCATGCCGTGCTCACCGACGCGCTTGAGCACCGCGCCGCCGACGACCATGCCGAGGCGCTCGCCCTGCAGGCCGTACCGGGCGACCAGTCCGTCCAGCGCCGCGGTGAACATGTCCTGGTTGGAGGCGTGCGCGTACTTGCCGTCGGAGCGGGCGAACGGAATCCGGTTGCCGCCGAGGATGGCGACGGGGCGCGCCTGCTTGGTGTTCTTGGCCGCGGCCTTCGCCGAACGGGCTTTGGTGGTCACTCGAGTCTCCAGTGTCTCGTCGGGGTCCGGCATGCCCGGTCGGTGGGATCGGGCCTGGTTTACATTAAACTTACTCTGGAGTAAGTTCATTGTCGACACCGTACCCCGCCCATGTGCGCGACATCGCTTCCGGGCACCGACGAGAAGAGAAGGTAGGAACCAGTGGCTGCCAGCAAGAGCAAGGGCGCTCCCAACCTGTACGGATCGTTCATCCACTCCGCCCCCGGCGCGTTCCTGGCGAGCAAGCTGGGTCTGCCGCAGCCGGAGACCCTGCGCCGCTACCGGGCCGGTGAGCCCGCGCTGCCGGGTCCGGTACTCGTCGGCGGCAAGGGTCGCGTCGCCGACGCCGTGCGGAACCTGCTCTCGGACTACACCTTCGTCGATGCGGTGTCGCCGGGCGTGAAGTTCGGCGCGCTGGTCTTCGACGCCACCGGCATCCGCACCATCGAGGAGCTCGAGCAGCTGTACGAGTTCTTCCAGCCCGCCATGCGCAGCATCGCTCCCTCCGGCCGTGTGCTGGTGGTCGGCACCACCCCCGAGCTGGCCGCGTCCGTGGACGAGCAGATCGCCCAGCGCGCGCTCGAGGGCTTCACCCGCTCGGTCGGCAAGGAACTGCTGCGCGGCGCCACCTGCAACCTGGTGTACCTGCACCCGGAGGCCGCGGCCGCCGCCACCGGCCTGGAGTCCACCCTGCGCTTCATCCTCTCGGCCAAGTCGGCCTTCGTCGACGGCCAGGTCTTCCGCGTCGGCAAGGACGACTCCACCGCCCCCGCCTCCTGGGACAAGCCCCTGGACGGCAAGGTCGCCGTGGTCACCGGCGCGGCCCGCGGTATCGGCGCGACCATCGCCGAGGTGTTCGCGCGCGACGGCGCGACCGTGATCGTGGCCGACATCCCCGCCGCCGGTGAGGCGCTGGCCGAGACCGCCAACAAGGTCGGCGGCACCGCGCTGGCTCTCGACGTCACCGCCCCGGACGCCGCGGAGAAGATCGCCGAGTTCGCCACCGAGCGCTTCGGCGGCGTCGACATCATCGTGCACAACGCCGGTATCACCCGCGACAAGCTGCTCGCCAATATGGACGAGGGCCGCTGGAACTCGGTCATCAACGTGAATCTGGCCGCTCCGCACCGCATTACCGAGGGCCTGGTGGCCAAGGGCGCGCTCAAGGAGGGCGGCCGCGTGATCGACGTGTCCTCCATCGCCGGTATCGCGGGCAACCGCGGCCAGACCAACTACGGCGCCTCCAAGGCCGGTGTCATCGGCATGGTGAACGCCGAGGCTCCGAAGCTGGCGGAGAAGGGCATCACCATCAATGCGGTGGCCCCGGGCTTCATCGAGACCGCCATGACCGCCGCCATTCCGCTGGGCACCCGCGAGGCGGGCCGCCTGCTGTCCTCGCTGCTGCAGGGCGGTCAGACCGTGGATGTGGCCGAGACCATCGCCTACTTCGCGTCCCCGGCCTCGAACGCGGTGAGCGGCAACGTGGTTCGCGTCTGCGGCCAGGCCCTGATCGGAGCATGATGACCGAGACCATCACGCTCACCGAAACCCCGAAGAACAGCAGCCTTTTCGTCAAGGCGGCGCTGGGGGCCATTCCGGTGCCGGGTCTGTCGAACCGGCCGTCCACCCTGCCCGACCGGGTGGTGAAGTTGCGGGGGCTGCGGGTCGATCCCGATCACCTGTCGGCGTACTGCCGGGCCACCGGTCTGCGCTTCGGCGACGCGCTGCCGCTGACCTACCCGTTCATCCTGAGCTTCCCGCTGGCCATGCAGCTGGTGGTGGCCCGCGACTTCCCGTTCGTCGCGGTGGGCGCGGTGCACGCGCAGAACCTGATCGAGCGCACCCGCGACATCTCGGTGTCGGAGCCGCTGGATTTCGAGACCCATATCGAGAACCTGCGCGAGCACCCCAAGGGCCTGCTGGTGGACGCCGTCACCGCGGTGAGCGTCGGCCGTGAGCAGGTGTGGCGGCAGGTCACCACCTTCCTGCACCAGCAGCGCACCTCGCTGTCGGGCGGCCCCAAGCCCGAGCCCAAGCCGGACGAGGTGCCGCCGCCGCCGATGCGCCAGACCCGGGTGGATCAGCAGATGATCAACCGGTACGCCGCGGCGTCGGGTGACCACAACCCCATCCACACCTCGGTGTTGGGGGCCAAGGCGTTCGGCTTCCCGAAGCCCATCGCGCACGGCATGTGGTCGGCGGCGAACGTGCTCGCCAATATCGAGGGCCGTGTCCCCGGCAAGGCCACCTACGACGTCAAGTTCGGCAAGCCGATCCTCCTGCCCTCCACGGTGAACGTCTACGCCGACCAGGTGGAAGGCGGTTGGGACCTGGCCCTGCGCCACCCGAAGAAGGGGTACCCGCACCTGACCGCTACGCTGCGTTGAGTTGCCGGGCGGTCGGATCTCTCGACCGCCCCGCGCGAAGCTCGACCCCGGACCAGGGGGACCGGAGCCGCGCACCGTCCCAACCGAATGTCGGCTCGCAGGGGTATCGACATCCGGTTCGGTGACACGGTGCGCGGCTCTGTGCTTTCACCCCCGATCACAGCGCCTCGCACATCCCGGATCCGGGTCGGAGGCGCTCGCATCACGATCCCGCGAGCGCCGCCCCCGGCTCGGTCGCCCGCTGCCGCTTCGCACCGGCGGCCCGCCCCCGCTCGGGCGCGGTGCCGCCATATGTGCGGCGAGTGCGCAGGCCCGGCCGTACTCGTCGAATCCACACTCCGCTCGGCGGGAACTCGCTACTCGGCGGACGGTTCGGGTTTGCGCCCTGCCAGACCGCGCCAGGCCAGGTTGTCCAGCAGGTCGACGGCCTGGCGGACCTCCACCTCACCGCTGGCGACCCGGTCGGCGATGGCCTCGCCCGCCCCGATCACCGCGACGGACACGATCTCGAAATTGGTGCCCGGTTCGGCGTACTTGGCGCTGGATTCCAGCAGTTTGGCGGTGAGTTCGATGATCCGGTCGCGGCTGTTGATGATGTCCGGCGCGAACGGTTGCTGGTTCAGCGCCTGCCGGTAGAGCACCTGCCAGGACAGCCGGTTGTTGTCCACGTAGGACAGGAAGGCCTCGAGGCCCGCCCGCAACTGCTCGTGCGGGGTCAGTTTGGGGTTGCCCGCCACCGCGACGGCCTCGATGAAGCGCATGCTCTCGCGGTGGATGCAGGCGCGGAACAATTCGTCCTTGGAGCCGTAGTACAGGTACAGCATGGGCTTGGAGATCTTGGCCTCGGCCGCGATCGCGTCCATGGAGGTGTCGTGATAGCCCTTGTGCGAGAACACCGTTACGGCGGCGTCCAGCATCTGCTGCTCACGAACCGCCCGGGGTAGCCGCTTCGTTCCGCCTGCCATCCACACTCCTAGGACATGTCGAAACCCTTATCTTACTCCATGGTAAGTTCCGCGAGCTCAACATTGCGGAAGATTCGCTCGCGATACGCACCGTGCAGCGTCGATAAGGGCTTCTCGGTCGCCGGTCGTCCAGACGTCAGCAGCGCGGCCCAGTGCCCTTGAACCTTGCCATGCGCAGTACCGAGGCATCCACCTGGCTACCCGGCAGACGGCCACTGGCGACCGCCTGCTCGAGTCGGTCGAGCACGCTCGTCACCGCGTCTGTGGTAATCCACAGGGCATTGTCCGCCCCCGCGACCAGGGCGGATTCCACCGCCTCCGCGATCGACATGCGGCTGGTAATGGCCGCCATGCCGCCCAGATCGTCGGTGAATATCACTCCGTCGAAGGGTGCCGCACCGTAGCCGGTACCGGTGCGCAGCAGTGCCATCACCTCGGGACTGATACTCGCGGGCACATTCGGGTTGGTGAGTCCGGGCACATCGAGATGTCCGATCATGACCGCCGCACCGGATTCGATCAGCCCCCGAAACGGCACCAGATCGCGGTCCAGCAGCTGTTCCAGCGGCGGCGTGCGCACCGCGCCGGTGTGCGAATCGCCCGACCCCGCGCCGTGGCCCGGGAAGTGCTTCATGACCGTGCCCACCCCGGCCTCGTTCATGGCCCGGATGAACGCCCCGGCGTACTCCGTGACCACCTGGGGATCGTCGGAGTAGGACCGGTCGCCGATCACCGAGTCGTCGGGCTGGCTGCTCACGTCCACATCGGGCGCGAAGTCCACGGTGATGCCGAGCGCCTTCATCTTCCGGCCGCGCTCCAGGCTGAGCTGGTAGTACTCCTCCACACTCATGGTCTGGGCGACCACCCGCGCCGACGGGGCCGAGCCGATGAGGTCGCGCAGCCGCGACACCCGCCCGCCCTCCTCGTCCACGGTCACCATGAGCGGGGTGCGCGACGCCGCCAGCACCGCGTCGATCTGGTGCTGGGCCAGCAGCGCCTTATCGGTCCAGCCGCCCACGAAGATGCCGCCCACCTGCTCGGTGCGCACCACGTTCTCCGCGTCCGCGGCGTCGGTGACGCCCACGGTGATCAGCTGCGCCAGCTTCTGCCGCAGCGTGAACTGCGCCAGGTAGCCCGCGGCGCAATCCTGTTGCGCCGCAGTGCTGGTCGTTTCGGTGGTGGTGTCGGTGGCACCGGTGGTGGTGGCGGTCCGGTCTGCGGCGGTCTCGCCACCGCCACCGCCACCGGAGCATGCGGTCAGCACGACCGCGGCCATGGCGAGCACGATCCCGGGGAAGATGCGCATGCCCCGACGGTAGCCGCCACCGGCACGGCCGCCCACCCCGACTTCAGGGTGTCGTCGCGCGTCGGTGGGGTCGAGGTGGCGCGCGCCGCCGTATCCACCCGAGCCGAATGCCGGGTACGCGGGGACGGTCGGCGCGACCGCGGTGATGTGTCGGCGGATGTGCCGGGCCCCGTCGGCGCGACCACGGTGATCCGCGTGGCGGCTACTTCCCGGGTAGTTCATGGTGCCCGCCGAACGCCTGGCGCATGGCGGAGAGCACCTTGTCGGCGTACAGCGATTCACCGCGCGAGGAGAAGCGCTGGAAGAGCGCGGCGGCGAGCACGGGTGCGGGCACCCCCTCGTCGATGGCGGCGTCGAGGGTCCAGCGGCCCTCACCGGAGTCGGAGACGCGACCGCCGAAGGAGTCCAGGTTCGGGTCGGCGTGCAGTTCGGCCGCGGTGAGGTCGAGCAGCCAGGAGGCGACCACCGAACCGCGCCGCCACACCTCGGTGACCTCGGGGATGTCGATGTCGTAGCAGTAGTGCTCGGGATGTTCGAGCGGCGTCACCTCGGCGGAGTGCTCGACATCCCGCTGCTTGCCCACATTCGCCTTGTGCAGGATGTTCATGCCCTCGGCGTAGGCGGCCATGGCCCCGTACTCGATGCCGTTGTGCACCATCTTCACGAAGTGGCCCGCGCCCGCTGGGCCGCAGTGCAGATAGCCCTGCTCGGCGGGCGACGGTTCGCCGGTGCGGCCGGGGGTGCGCGGTGCGGCCTCGACCCCGGGGGCGATGGACTTCAGCAGGGGTTCGAGGTATTCCACCTGTTCGGCCTCGCCGCCGATCATCAGGCAGAAGCCGCGGTCGCGGCCGAACACGCCGCCCGAGGTGCCGATGTCCAGGTAGTGAATCCCCTTGGGCCGCAGCGCTTGCGCCCGTGCGATGTCCTCGTGGTAGCGGCTGTTGCCGCCGTCGATGATGATGTCGCCGGGCTCCAGCAGGTCGGCGAGCTGGTCGATGACCGCGCCGGTGGCTCCGGCGGGGATCATCACCCAGACCACGCGGGGGGTCTCCAGCATGGCCACGAACTTCGGCAGGTCGGTGGTGCCGGAGAAGCGGTCGCCGAGTTCCGCGCCGAGCTCGTCGACATGCGGGCCGTTGCGGTCGTATCCCACCGCGGTGTGCCCGGCGGCGGCGATGCGGCGCACGATATTGGCGCCCATCCGGCCCAGGCCGATCATTCCCAGCTGCATACTCATCTCCCTCGAGTCGTCTCGATCCTCGGCGTGGCCGAGCGCTGCGGTAGCAACCTCCTCGATTGTCCCGCTCGCCGGTTTCGGGTTTTTTCCGGGATTCCCGGGCGCGGGGTGTAACGCATGCTGACGGGGCTCGATAGAGAGGGTGGCTCCGTGCTGTTGCCAGACCCCCGACCCGGCAACCGCACGGGGCTCTTTCCTTGTTCAGTGACCTGTTGCACAGGGTTTGCCGTGGGCCAGGGAATCGTCGGATGCCGGTGTCTCCCACTATGGTGTGCGGTGAACTCGCGTGCGCGGGTGCCCTTTTCTCCGACCATCGGGAGGGTGGTTCGTGACCAGCGGATCCAGTACCGGCCGCCACACGCCGACTCGGAACACCGGTCCGGAGCCCGCGCCCGGTACCCGGTTCCTCGACTC
The DNA here is from genome assembly GCF_030010695.1 of Nocardia sp. CC201C. NCBI lineage: Bacteria > Bacillati > Actinomycetota > Actinomycetes > Mycobacteriales > Nocardiaceae > Nocardia > Nocardia sp. CC201C. The sequence goes on along the minus strand of NZ_JASCXP010000161.1, from coordinate 7,179 downwards.
GGCCACCGCCCGCCGCGCCGGAATCGCAGCCGGTGTGCTGATGGCGCTGTCCGGTATCGCCTACGCCGCGGACTGGGCGATGTCCTCCGGCGAGGTGCCGCGCGGGGTCCAGGTGGCGGGCATCGATATCGGCGGCATGGACCGCGCCGCCGCGCAGTCGGTCCTGGAGCTGGAGCTGAACAGCCGCGCCACCCAGCCGCTGACCGTCCGCGTCGGCGACGAGAGCGCGACCTTCGTGCCCGCCAATGCCGGTCTGGGGGTGGACTGGACCGCCACCTGGGACCGGATCGGCGGCCAGCCGCTCAACCCGTTCGTCCGGCTGGCGTCGCTGTTCACCGATCGTGCGGTGTCCCCGGTCGCCGACGTCGACGACGCGGCGCTGGATCGGCAGGTGCAGGAGCTGCGCGCCTTCGATCTGCAACCGGTCGAGGGCACAGTGCGTTTCGAGGACGCCAGACCCGTGCCGGTGTATCCGGTGCCGGGTCGGGTACTGGACGCACCGGCCGCCCGCACCACCCTGCTCGAGCACTGGGCCGACGGCGGCGTCCTGGACCTGCCGGTGATCTCGACCCGCGCGGAGGTGACGCGGCAGGGCGTGGACACCGCGGTGAGCACCCTCGCCGAACCCGCCGTGCAGTCACCGGTGACCTTCACCGGCAAGGGCGGCAACGGGACCCTCGAACCCGCGCAGCTCGCGACCGTGCTGCGCTTCACCCCCGACGGTCACGGTGGTCTGGCCCTCGCCTACGACAACGATGCCGCGATCGCCGCGCTCGCACCGCAGCTGGCGCCGACCGAGGTGGAGCCGAAGGACGCCACCTTCGAACCCGGCGGCAACCGACTCACGCTGGTGCCCGCCGTGGTGGGCGACAAGATCTCCTGGCCGAAGACCCTCGAGGCGCTCCCGCAACTGGTGAGCGCCACCGGTGAGCGCACCGCGGCGGTGGTCTACGAGCCGGTGCAGCCCAAGCTGACCACCGAGGCCGCCGAGAAGCTGGGCCTGGTCGAGGTGGTGGGCTCGTTCACCACCGGCGGATTCAGCGGGCCGTCCGGCGTCAATATCCGCACCGTGGCCGCCAAGGTGAACGGTGCGATCGTGCTGCCCGGAGATACCTTCTCGCTCAACGGTTTCACCGGTACCCGCGGGGCCGCCGAGGGCTATGTGGAATCCGGAATCATCGACAAGGGCCGCCCCAGCACCGCGGTCGGCGGCGGTATCAGCCAGTTCGCCACCACGCTCTACAACGCCGCCTACTTCGCCGGTATGGAGGACGCGGGGCACACCGAGCACAGCTACTACATCTCGCGCTATCCGGCCGCGCGTGAGGCCACGGTCTTCGACGGCGCGATCGACCTCCAGTTCCGCAACAACACCCCCTACGGCGTCTACATCGAGGCCAGCGCTGACAGCTCCACCGTCACCGTGCGCCTGTGGAGCACCAAAACCGTTGATGTGGAATCCATCCCGGGTCCCCGCACCAAGGAGACCGAACCCACCACCATCACCCTCCCCAAGGGCGACGACTGCATCGCCACCGAGGGCGCGCCCGGTTTCACCACCTCCGACACCCGCGTCATCCGCGACTACCGCACCGGCAAGGAGATCTCCCGCCACACCCGCACGGTGAAGTACGACCCCATCCCGGTCGTGAAGTGCGTAGCGCCGGGCGAGGATTCGGGTGAGGACGCGGACGAGGACTCGGGCCGCTGACCTTCTCTCCTGCCGAATATCTCCACGGCGCAACACCATCGGGTTATCCACCAGCTGTGGATAACCCGATGCACAGCTGTGGATAACCGATGTGAGTTGTTACCTGAGGTAACCGAATCGACATATGCCGTTGGTCTTTTCGACAGGCACGGCCCGTGCTGGGGACAACGCCCCGCACATAGCACAACGGCCCGGGATCACCGGGCCGTTGTGTTGTCTTCCGGTATGGAAGGGCTACGTCAGAACGCGGCCTCGTCCAGCTCCATGATGTCGTTGTCGAGGTTCGACAGGACGGTGCGGACGGAGGTCAGCTCCGGCAGGACATTGCGGGCGAAGAACTGCGCGGTGGCAACCTTGCCCTGGTAGAAGGGCTCGGTCGAGCCGCCGTCGAGAGCCTTGATGGCGACCTCGGCCTGCGCCAGCAGCTGCCAGCCGATGAGCAGGTCACCCACGGCGAGCAGGAAGCGCACCGAACCCAGGCCGACCTTGTACAGCTCCTTCGGATCCTGCTGGGCGCCCATCAGGTGCCCGGTCAGGGTGGCGGCCATGGCCTGCACATCCTCGAGGGCGGTGGCGAGCAGCTTGCGCTCGGCCTTCAGACGGCCGTTGCCACCCTCGCGCTCGATGAACTTCTGGATCTGACCGGCCACGTGGGCCAGCGCCACACCGCGGTCGCGGGCGATCTTGCGGAAGAAGAAGTCCTGCGCCTGGATGGCGGTGGTGCCCTCGTACAGCGAGTCGATCTTGGCGTCGCGGATGTACTGCTCGATCGGGTAGTCCTGCAGGAAGCCGGAGCCACCGAAGGTCTGCAGCGATTCGGTCAGGTACTGGTAGGCGCGCTCGGAACCGACACCCTTGACGATGGGCAGCAGCAGGTCGTTGACGCGGAAGGCCACGTCGGAGTCCGCACCCGAAACCAGCTGTGCGACATCCTCGTTCTGGTGCGCGGCGGTGTACAGGTACACGGCGCGCAGGCCCTCGGCGTACGCCTTCTGCATGGCCAGCGAACGACGCACGTCCGGGTGGTGGGTGATGGTGACGCGCGGCGCGGTCTTGTCGGTCATCTGGGTCAGGTCGGCACCCTGCACACGAGTCTTGGCGTACTCGAGGGCGTTCAGGTAGCCGGTCGACAGGGTGGCGATGGCCTTGGTTCCGACCATCATGCGAGCGTTCTCGATGACGTCGAACATCTGCGCGATGCCGTTGTGCACCTCGCCGACCAGCCAGCCCTTGGCGGGCACGCCGTGGCCGCCGAAGGTGACCTCACAGGTGGCCGAGACCTTGATGCCCATCTTGTGCTCGACATTGGTGACGAACACGCCGTTGCGCTCACCCAGGGTCTGGGTCTCGAAGTCGAAGTGGTACTTCGGCACGTAGAACAGCGACAGGCCCTTGGTGCCCGGTCCCGCGCCCTCGGGGCGGGCCAGCACCAGGTGCATGATGTTCTCGAACAGGTCGTCGGAGTCACCCGAGGTGATGAAGCGCTTGACGCCCTCGATGTGCCAGGAGCCGTCCTCCTGCTGGACGGCCTTGGTGCGGCCCGCGCCGACGTCCGAACCGGCGTCCGGCTCGGTCAGCACCATGGTGGCGCCCCAGTTGCGGTCGGCGATGACCTGGGCCCACTTCTTCTGCTCGTCGGTGCCGTTGTTGTAGAAGACCTGCGCGAAACCGGCTCCGGCGGCGTACATCTGGGCCGCGGGATTGGCGCCGAGGATCATTTCGCCCAGCGCCCAGCCGATGACGCTCGGGGCGCCGAGGCCGCCGAGCTCCTCGCGCACCGGAACCTTGGACCAGCCGCCGTCCTCGAGGGCGCGGTAGGACTTCTTGAAGGACTCCGGCAGGGTGACGGTGTGGGTGGCCGGATCGAAGGTCGGCGGGTTGCGGTCGGCGTCGGCGAAGGACTCCGCGAGCGGGCCCTCGGCGAGGCGGCGGACCTCCGCGAGCATTTCCTTCACCGTGTCGGTGTCGAGATCACCGTAGGCGCCGCCGTCGAGGAGGCTGCCGATGCCGAGCACCTCGAAGAGGTTGAACTCGAGGTCGCGAACATTGCTCTTGTAGTGACCCATGGCCGTGTACTCACTCTCCATTGAGATGGGTGCGGTTCGGTGGTTGCCGTTCCCGCCCGTCGGTCCTCCGGCTAGACAGCGTAAAGGCAGGCTACTAGCGGGTAACTTATGCGCCATGTTACCCACGGGTAGGGCCTCCGCCAAGAACATCTCGGCCCAATGTGACGAGAAGCACGCGGGTTGCTGATCGCCCGCGGCCGCCTTGCGCCCGAGGGATTTCCGTTGTCGCAGCTAGGGGGCCATCCGGGCAGGTGGGGGCGGGTTGCCGCGCACCGTGCGCGATCATCCACGGTGAGGTCGGCGGGGCGGGGAATCGGACGTATCGGACCCATCGGCACTTGCCACGCAGCGCCCCGGGGTGTGGCGCGCGCGGGTCGGCCGGGCGGGTGGATACCGTGCGTTCATGCGCATCGAGACGAGTGCCGGACCGGCCGAGGTGGAGATCGCCCGACCCGCGGGGAAGGCCGCGTTCCTGCTGGTGCTGACGCACGGATCCGGCGGCGGCACGGATGCGAAAGATCTTCTCGCCGTGCGTGATCGGGCACTCGCACTGGGCGGGGCGGTGGCCCTGGTGACACAGCCCTACCGGGTGGCCGGGCGGCGCGCACCCGGCTCGGCCGTCGCCCAGGACGCGGCCTGGCAGGAGATCGTCGCCGCCGTGCGCGCGAAGTTCGCGAAACTCCCCCTCGTCCAGGGCGGCCGCAGCAACGGCGCGCGCGTGGCCTGCCGCACCGCCGGCGCGGTCGGCGCGCGGGGCGTGGTGGCGCTGTCGTTCCCGCTGCATCCGCCCGGGAAGCCGGAGAAGTCCCGGCGCGAGGAACTGCTCGCCCCCGGGGATATCGAGGTCGTCGTGGTGAACGGGGCACGGGATCCCTTCGGCATCCCCGAGCCCGGCGACGCCGCCGAAGTGCGGGTGATCCCCGGCCAGGCACACTCCTATCGGGCCGGTTTCGACGACATCGCCGAGACGGTCGAGACCTGGCTGCGCCGCTGGACCGCGGCCGACCCGACCCGGTCCCGGGCGCGCCGATGAATTTCGGAACGCACCGCCGTCCCCATCGGTGTTCGCCGCACACAGGTGCGCGAGCCGGACGAAAGGAATGACCCGTGGAGACCATCACCACGCCCGCCGGAATCACCCTCGCATTCGATCGGTACGTGGGCGGTGACGCGGGCACGGTGATCCTGATCGGCGGCGCGTTCGGCTATCGCGAATTCCCGAAGATGGTGGAGTTGGCGCGGCGGCTGGCCGACGAATACGGGCTCACGGTGATCAATTACGACCGGCGCGGTCGTGGCGACAGCAGTGACGTGCCGGGGATCTACAACGTCGAGAACGAGATCAACGACCTGCTCGCGTTGCTGGAGGCGGTCGGCGGCAGCGCGACCCTGCTCGGCTGGTCCTCGGGTGCGGTGCTGGCGCTGCGGGCGGCGCATTCCGGTCGGGTGCCGGGCATCACGGGTGTGGTGGCCTTCGAACCGCCGGTGGTGGCCACCCGCGACCACTACGTTCCGCCCGCCGATCTGGACAAGAAGCTGCACGAACTGATCGCGGCCGACCAGCGCGGCACGATCGTGCGCTACTACATGGTCAAGGCCATGGGGGTGCCGCGCATGTTCGTCGCCGCCATGCGTCTGTCCGGATTCTGGAAGAAGCTGACCGCCACCGCGCCGTCGACCGCGCACGACTGGGCGGTCATGGCTCCCTTCATGCGCGGCACCGCGCTGCGCCCCGCCGACTGGGCCGGGGTCACGGTGCCGACGCTGGTGATCTCCGGCGGCCGCAGCGGCGCGCTGTTGCAGGCCGGGGCACGGGCGGTCACCGAGGTGCTGCCCAATGCCCGGCACGTGGAGATCCCCAAGCTGAGCCACGATCCGGATATCTCACTGCTGCTGCCGCCGGCCGGTGAATTCATTTCGGGTACAGGCGAATATGCGGATTGGTCACCCGCGAAACCGTAGGCTCGCGACCGAGTCCGATTCATCCTCAGGAGCTATCCGATGCGAAAGATCACCGCAGGACTTTTCATTTCCCTCGACGGCGTCATCGAAGACCCGCAGGACTGGCATTTCCCGTACTTCGACGACGATATGGGCGAAGCGGTCGGCGCACAGCTCGGTGGTGCCGATACGTTGCTGCTCGGCCGCAATACCTACGACAGTTTCGCCGGTGCCTGGCCGGAGCGCGAGGCCGCGGGCGGGGACGACGCCGTCTTCGCCAAATCGCTCGGTGACGCCCGCAAAGTCGTTGTCACACACCGAGAGCTGGATTCGGACTGGCGCAATACCGAGGTGCTGAGCGGTGACCTGCTCACGGCCGTGCGGGCGCTCAAACAAGAGCCCGGTGCGACCGATATCGCCATGAGCGGTTCACCGTCGGTTGTGCGTCAGCTGCTCGCCGCCGGTCTGCTCGACGAACTGCACCTGATGGTGCATCCGATCGCGGTGCGCAAGGGAATGCGGCTGTTCGACGAGGGCGATCCGATTCCGCTGAAACTGCTGTCGGCGCGCACCTTCTCCTCGGGTGTGCAGTACCTGGTGTACACCTCGGCGGACGCTCCCGTGGACGGCGGATACGAGCAGGCGAAAACCCATCTCCCCCATACGGAGCAGGGCTAGGACTCCAGTTCCTTCGAAACCTCGGGCGCGGGGGCGGGCTTGGTGGCGATCACCAGGGCGTCGATGGCATCGCGGTGCTCGGTCGGGCGTTGCAGCCGCTCGGCCACCCGCACTCGGATACGGTCGCCGGCCGGGGCGAGATCGGCCACGATGTCCTCGGCGGTGAACAGCAGCGCCGGATCCGATTCGCCGCCATAGCCTTCGGTGAGATTGCGGGTGTCGTGGCCGAGGACCAGCAGCACACCCTCGGGCGAGAGCATGTCGACGGCGCGCAGCAGCAGCGACCGCCGCTGCTCCGCGGGGAGATGGACGTAGGCCAGCAGCACCAGTTCGTAGGGGCCGGTGATCCCGAGGGCGTCGAGATCGGTGATATCGCCGTAGCGCCAGTCGATGCGGTTGCGCACCGACCGCGACAGTCGCGAGGCCACCGTGCGGCCCTTGTCGATGCCGACCTGCGCGAAATCGACCGCGTCCACCTGCCAGCCGTGGGTGGCCAGCCACATGGCATTGGCTCCCTCGCCGCAGCCGAGGTCCAGCACCCGCGGCAGTTCGGGGCGCGGCTCGCCGGGGCCGCCCGGCGGGAACCGCCGCTCCAGCCCGAACACCTGCTCGACCACGGTCGCGCTCGGCGGTGCGCCCCAGACCAATTCGGTGCTGGCGTACTTCTCGTCCCACGCGGCGGCGTCCATACCCCGAGTCTATGAGCGCACCCGGCCCCGTCGGTGGGCGGCGGTCCGTGACCGGAAACGAGAACGGGGCCGCCCCCCCCCCGGGGGGGGGCCG